>JAAXQF010000312.1 GCA_012974435.1 Desulfuromonadales bacterium
GCAAGGGACTAAGATCTGTGGCCGCAAGAGGATCGATCAAGACCGTCTTCTGCTCTGTCGAAACCTGGATCAGGCAGACTTTTTCCTGGTAGTTGTGCATCGAGTCTGCTTCCAGGTCGACGGCGATCGTCGTCTCTTTAGCCAGAAGTTCGGCCAATTCTGCGACCTGGGCATTGGTTGTCAGTATTTCAATCTGTTCCATGTTGTTTCAAATCCAATCTTTAATTAGGTCTTTTTGTTACAAACTGTGATTGCGGAAAAAGGGACAGTCCCTAGATCATTTCCTGTAGATAGTTGAAGTTCGATGTGCCCGGCAGGGGTTCATCCTGCTCACAGGCAGCCAACACGCGACGGGCCTCGGCGGAAGACGCCCCCAGGTGAGAGAGATCGACCACGAACCGACGGCAGCCCCTCTTGTGCAGTTCGGCGAGATGCCCGATCAGTGAAAAATCCTGTTCCGGGCGAACCACGGTCAAACCGCTGCGGTTATCCACACGGTAAGCTTCATCACGATCAGAAACCATCGGCTGATCAGACTTGACCCCTTTCAAGGGAATGCGCGAGGTCATCATCGGCAGGTTGGCGTAAGCCGTGATCGTCAAGGGCAGGCCAGTCTCCCGGTTGAGCAGCGCGGAAAAATTCTCACGATCGTCTTCAACATAGAGAGTTGCAGCGGAAAGACCCAGTTCACGCCAGCCTAGAGCCGCCTGGCTGTTGGTGGTGAACAAGCGATAGCCACTCTCCAGCAAGAGGTCTTGCATGCCGTCAAAGAGAATCAGCTGGCTGATATTCTGCAACCGGAAGCGTTTAAAGCCCGCTTCGATCAAGAGCTTGACCTCTGCTTGAAAAGCGGACCAGTCGGCGTCAAAAATCACCAGTGGCAAATCCCAGAGGACCTGCTCCGTGTTTTTTGCGCTGCGTCCGCCTGCACCGAGCTTGTTACAGCAACCGGGCGCAAGCGGCAGGATCAACTCATCCACACCCTTCTGCTTGAGTAAAGAAAGGTCATGCAGGTTGCTGCTTGCCACGGCAAAGCGAGGCGGGGAAACCGGAGCCATTCCGGCCGGTGCCAGATCGGCCATCGCCTGACGACGGTGATCGGTGCGAGCCTCGTGTTGACGGGACTCGAGCAGTTCAGCCAACTCTTGGTAAAACTCACGACGAACCGCGTTGAGTCGGCTGAGCGGCAGAACCACGGCAGGCAGAGGGCCGCATTCGAGAGGGCCCAGAGCGAGTGGCAACTGCCCGGTTTTGCCAAAGACCTTGGCCATAACCTCCTGCGACAGCGGCCGATCCTTCGCCGGGAAGGATTCCACGCTAAAGTTGCGCGCTAATGACAAGCCATGACAGGTAGCGGTCACTTCAATGCGATCGGTGGTCGGCATATTGATCGAGAGATCAATCACCGCCTTGCCTGGAGTAACACTTTCCAAACGCTTGCGGCAGGCAGACTGGCTCAGGTTGAAAGCCTGTCCCGCAGAGACTTTGAAGACACGATCCCCGGCACGGAACGCTTTGTCTGGCGGGCTGCCGACCGCAACCCGTTCACCACTTTTGGCCCGGGTGACCTCTTTCCCAGCCAGGCGCAGATCACGAATAGTAAAGGCCGTTCCCGGCTTGTCAGTCGCCGGCTGGATGCGCAGGCGATCACCGAGATGGATCGGATCACGCGAAACAAAGGTCAGCAGACCACCCTGGCACTGCGCAACCGAACCGATCAAGCGGCCAGTGGCGCCATGGACTCCGGGGTTAACGATGTCGGTTGGAGTGTTGCCCGGCAAGAATCCGCGGGTCGGTTGGCGGCCGAAAGAATCTTTAAGCAGTTCCTTGGCCGTAACGATCGCCGTCGGACGCTCGCGTTCGGAAGCATCGAGCACCGTACGGTAAGCCTCGACAACCTTGGCCACGTACTCGGCGCTTTTCATGCGCCCTTCGATCTTGAAGCTCATAACACCCGCATCGGCCAACTCGGGCAAAAGATCGATTGCAGAGAGGTCGTTGGGTGAAAAGTAGTAACCGTCCTTACCCTTGTGATGATAGCGCCGCCGACAGGGCTGCGCGCAGCGGCCGCGATTGCCGCTCAGACCGCCGAGCCAGGATGAAAAACTGCACTGGCCTGAGAGAGAAAAGCAATGGGC
>JAAXQF010000309.1 GCA_012974435.1 Desulfuromonadales bacterium
GTATAGTTCAGGCTGCATGCCATCCCCTTTGTACTCCCAGGCCGACACATGGCAAAAATTATCGTCGTCCCGGATCGCTTCGCCCTCCTCGCTTTGCGACTCCTCACGCAAATGACCGCCGCAGGATTCCTTGCGGTCCAGCGCATCGATGGCCATCAGTTCTCCGAGCTCCAGAAAATCAGCCAGACGACCCGCCTTTTGAAGATTAAGACAGTAACTGCGATCATTACCGGGAACCTTCAAATTTTGCCAGAACTCCTCCCTTAGTCCCTGGATCTTCTCTATGGCTAAATTTAAGCCTGTCTCGTTGCGCGTTACCCCCACATTATCCTCCATAATTCTACCTAGGTCCTTGTGGAAACTGTCGACAGTGCGTTTGCCGTTTATGGATAAGAGCCTTTTGATGCCCGTGGCAGCCGTTTGAAGGGACTCCTTGAACGCGTCATGATCGGAGTTTAGATCTGATAGATCAGCTTTGGCGAGGTAGCCGGCAATGGTATACGGAGCGATAAAGTAACCGTCCGCCAGTGCCTGCATGAGCGAATTGGCACCCAGACGATTGGCCCCATGGTCTGAGAAGTTAGCCTCACCGAGCACGAACAGACCGGGGATGGTGCTCATCAGGTTGTAATCCACCCATAGGCCGCCCATGGTAAAATGGGCCGATGGGTAGATCATCATCGGCGTTTCATAAGGATCCTGGTCGATAATGTTTTTGTACATGTCGAACAGATTGCCGTATTTACGGGCAATGACGTCCCTGCCGTCACGCTTGATAGCTTCTGAAAAATCCATATATACCGCGCGACCGGTGGCCCCGACGCCTTTGCCGGCATCACACTGCTGCTTGGCGTTTCGGGAGGCCACATCCCGGGGCACCAGGTTGCCGAAGCTCGGGTATTTCTCCTCCAGATAGTAATCACGCTCGTTTTCCGGGATGTCGTTGGCCGGTCGTTTGTCACCCGAACTTTTAGGGACCCATACCCGGGCGTCGTTGCGCAGGCTCTCACTCATCAGGGTCAACTTGGTCTGGTGATCGCTGTAATGCGGGATGCCGGTGGGATGAATTTGAACAAAAGACGGGTTCGCAAGATAAGCACCCTTTTTATATGCCCGGAAAATAGCGCTGGCATTGGATGAAATGGCGTTGGTGGATAGGTAAAACACGTTGCAGTATCCGCCGGTTGCCAAAACCACCGCATCGGCAACGTACGGTTCGAGATCGCCAGTAATCAGATTGCGGGCGATGATACCCCGCGCCTGATCGTTAACGACCACCAGATCCTGCATTTCATAGCGCGGAAACATTTTGACCTGTCCACCGGCAATTTGGCGCGACAGCGCTCCATAAGCACCCAGCAATAGCTGCTGGCCGGTTTGTCCCCTGGCGTAAAAAGTCCGGGATACCTGAACGCCGCCGAAGGATCGGTTGGTCAAAAGCCCTCCGTATTCCCGGGCAAACGGTACACCCTGGGCCACGCACTGGTCGATGACGTTGTTGCTCACCTGGCCCAGGCGATACACATTGGCTTCCCGGGCGCGGAAATCACCGCCCTTGATCGTATCGTAAAAAAACCGTCGGATACTATCCCCGTCATTGGCATAGTTCTTGGCCGCATTAATGCCACCCTGGGCAGCGATGCTGTGGGCACGTCGCGGACTGTCCTGGATACAAAAGGTCTTAACATTGTAGCCCATTTCGGCAAGACTGGCCGAAGCCGATGCGCCGGCCAGGCCGGTGCCCACGACAATGATATTAAATCGGCGCCGGTTGGCGGGATTGACCAGCTTCATTTCCATCCGATGGCGGTCCCACTTTTCAGCAATCGGACCACCCGGAATTTTTGCATCAAGCTGTTGCATGGTTGTCCCCCTTAGGAATGACGAATGATGAATGTCGAATGTCGAATTGTGGTCCGCCGAAGGCGGATCGCTCTGTCATACAAAATAAAAATCGATCGTTCGACCCTGTCCTTAGACCCTGAGGCTCTCGGAGGGAGGCTCTCGACGGGTAGAATTCCTTAATTCGTCATTCGTCAATCTTCATTCGTCAATTGATCACGCTATTATCCACAAATAAATCGGAAGAATCCCAAACCCGAATCCAAACACGAGCGTCACCACCAGAC
>JAAXQF010000513.1 GCA_012974435.1 Desulfuromonadales bacterium
AAATTGACGCAAAAATCCCCCGCGGGGTCAAGACCGGCTCCCGGGTGCGGCTCAAGGGGCAAGGTAGCCCCGGATCCGGCGGCGGGAAAGCGGGAAATTTGTATCTGAGCATCGAAGTTCTACCCGATGAACGTTTTCAGCGCGACAATGATGATTTAAAAAGCACTCTCCCGGTGGATCTGTTTACTATGCTGTTGGGTGGCAAACTGTCGGTCTCGGCTATCGACCGGACGGTGAGTCTGGATATCCCGTCTGAAACCGTCAACGGTCGGATTTTCAGGCTGCGAGGGATGGGAATGCCAAAGCTCAAGCAACCGACCCAGCGCGGTGATCTGTATGTCACGGTGGAAGCAACTTTGCCGAAAAAATTGACGGACAGCGAGAAAAAGCTGGTTGAAGAGTGGAAAAACATACGTTCAGACACAAAGTAGCAGTGATTGTCTGACCGGTTGGGAGAAAGACGATGCATAAATATCCAATTGCCATTTTTTGTGATCAGCCAGAAGTCCATTTTGAGTATCGGATGGTTGCTCGGCTGGCAAAAGTCCCCGAGAAATTCATTCGCCAGTGCGAGGTTGAGGAGCTAGTGACCCCCCGCACCATGCTGCATGGCTGCAAGGGTTTATGCTGTGCGGATGTCCATAAGATGAAAATAATTCGTCACCTTCACGATGACCTGGGGCTGGATCTGGAAGCGGTGGATTTCGTGCTGCGCTATCGGCATCGAATCAAGACGATAAACCACCAGCTTGATGAGATGAAAAAGCATATCCGCCAGAAGGATCAGGAGCACCGGATTGAAGTTCTGGCCCTGCGCCGACAGCTGGCACAGATGGCAGGTGAGGATTAGGAGCAACGTCCGAGAAGCATCCAGAAAAGAGTCGTAACGCTATAAGCTGGAGACGCCATGAAAAATGGCTTGAAGATATTACTGAATGCGACAAGCACACCACTTGCCTCGATCTTCGGTAGTGGCTTTCTGGTGATCGTGCCGATCCTTGCCGGGGCCGTTGGCGCCTACTCGGTGCTCGCCATGGCAAGTGTCTGCCTCCTTGCCTATGCTGTCGGCAGCGTGATTCGCTACAATATAGTCCATGCTGAACCGGTTCTAGCCGGTCAACCCTCCGAGGCGACCCTGTCCCTTGAGCGTGCCTCTGACCTGGCACTTGTGCTTGCCTACATCATCTCGGTCTGCCTCTACCTGCATATTTTGTCCGCCTTTGTATTGGGAAGTTTCAATATCGATACCGAGCTTAACGAGAACATTATGACCACCGGGATCATTGGTGTGATTATGGCGATCGGATTAACCAAGGGGCTTGATGACCTCGAAGTCTTGGAGAAATGGGCTCTTTACATTACGTTTATCATTATTGCCCTGCTCCTGCTCGGTTTTGCCTGCTACGACTGGACAGCCTGGCAGTCAGCAGCCGGTTTCACCAGACCCAAGGCGCAGCCGCACTCTCCCTGGGAAATAGTGACGATCATAGCCGGGACCTTGATCGTCGTTCAGGGCTTTGAGACAACGCGCTACCTGGGCAAAGAGTTTGACGCCAGCATCAGGGTCAGCGCCTCCCGCTGGTCGCAGCTCATCTCGACTTTCGTTTACATCTTGTTTGTTGCAGCAGCCACGCCCCTGGTGCACACGTTGAACGGCCAGTATGATGACAACAGTCTCATCAAACTGGCCGGTGTTGAACATCTTAAAAGCAAGTGGGGGACCATCCTGGTGGGCGGCGGCGCCATAGCGTTGTCCTGGTCAGCCAGCACCCACGAGATCATCGCAATCGCCTCCCGGGCTTTCGCCTTCTACTACATGCTGCAATGCCTGGTCGCCATCACCGTGAGCAAATCGGTTGGTCAGCGGATCGGCATGGTGGCCATCGCGCTCGTCCTCGCATTCATAACGATTTTTGCGGTGCCTGCGAGTTAGTACCTTGTAAACCCTAAACCGTCGCATCTTGCTTGTTATTTAGCACGCCAGTTGCGTTGTGGCTTCAGTTACATAGCGATCACACCTCTAAGAACACTCAATATTCATTCCCTCTTTATCCTGTTCCAACCTCTTGAAAATTGACTTGCCCGGGTGGAAATCTCCTCCTTTGAGGATAACTTGATGGAAACATAACCAATGCGGTCACAATTAGCCGGAAGGTGAGTTGCAACCGCCAATCAGAGTGATAGCCTTACACAAGTACGGATGTTTTGCTTTGCAACGTAAGATCTCGAAAATCAAATAAATCTTGTACACTAAGGAGAAAAGATATGAGGACCAAGGACATGAGGAGCCTGGGGTTGTTTTTGTTCTGTTCTACGTTGCTGACATGCGGCGCATGGGCAGCCGATTCGATCGGTGAGCCGGGCCGCGTGGAAGGCAAGGCGAACCCGTTGAAGAACGTCTACTTCGGTGAACAGCACATGCACACGCGTAACTCGTTTGACGCCTTCACCGTTGGCGTCAACACAACCTGGGACGACGCCTACAACTTTGCCAAAGGCAATGAGGTCAAGCTCTCCACCACTGGCGAGCCGATGAAGCGGCGGACGCCGTATGATTTTGTCGCGATCACAGATCACTCGGAATATTACGGTGTTCTCAAGGACTTGATTGATCCGAAAAGCCCGCTGTCCAAGTCTGAATTCGCCAAGCAGCTCGCCAAGATGAAAACGGACCCCAAGGCGGCGGGGCCTGCTGTACAAAAACTGATTCAGACCCTCGTACATAACAAGCCAATGCCGGAATACGTTACCCCCGAGCTGCGCCACAGCAAGTGGGATGAGTTCATCGCGACGGCGGACAAACACAACGAGCCCGGCAAGTTCACCGCGCTTTATGCTTACGAATGGACCTCGATCCCGAACGGCGCCAACATGCACCGCAACGTGTTCTTCAAGGACAAGCCAGCTAAGGCCCCGTTCTCTTCCTTTGACTCGGTCTTGCCGGAGGACCTCTGGACTTACCTCGAGATTCAACGCAACCAGGAAGGCATCGACGTCTTTGCCATCCCGCATAACTCCAACGTCTCCGATGGCTGGATGTTCTCGGAGAGAAAGTTCATTGGCACTCCAAAGAATGCCCAGTACGCCTCACGTAATCTTGGCATGACAATAGATTCCCGATACGCCGAGCGACAGCAGGCTAACGAACCGCTGTTCGAGATCCACCAGACCAAAGGTAATTCTGAGGCTCATCCGTGGCTGTCGCCCAACGACGAATTCGCGAAATTCGAGCAGTTCCCGAGTCTGATCAGCCTTGATAGCGCGTCACAGATCAAAGGCGGATACTACCGTCAAGGCCTGGTTGAGGGCATGAAGCTCGAGTCAGAAGTCGGCTTCAATCCCTACAAGATGGGGATCGTCGCCGGTGCGGATGTGCACTCCGGTTACCAGGGCAATGAGGAATGGGACTGGAAGGGCGCCCACGGCAGCCTGGATGATACTCCGAAGAAACGCCTCAACCCGGTACCGAACGCGACCGGCGAAAATGGCTATACCGTCTCCAGCGCCGGTGCAACCGCGGTCTGGGCCACCGAGACGGTGTTCCCGGAGCAGGAGGACTTCGATAGCTTCCTGAAGCATCGATTCGCCGCCTCCCGAGGTGA
>JAAXQF010000208.1 GCA_012974435.1 Desulfuromonadales bacterium
GTAATATACAGATATTCGATGAATAGTCAGGCCAGGAGAAAGTAATGAGTTGGATTGTCACAAATATAGACTGGGTTCTAATCGTGTGCGGGGTACTGACCACGACCATGCTCCTCCCCAAGATCGGAACTACGCAGCATTTGTGATCATCTTAATACCACGCCCCGCAAATGCCTTGGTTATAAAACGCCTGCTGAAGTCTTCAGAAAGAAGGTACTGGATCACTTACGTGCTCAAAGAAAAGGTTGAGCTGTTGAAAAGTCGCAGTTCGATTAGAACTCACAAAGGAACGAAACATGCCAAAGAGCGATAGAGAAAATTGGATTATCTATGGTGCATATGGATACACCGGAAAGCTCGTTGTTGAAGAGGCTTTGGCCAAAGGCAAACGGCCCATTCTGGCAGGAGGCAACGAATCCAAACTGAAGCCCTTTTCCGATGGTCTGGGTCTTTCCTACAGGGTTTTCAAAGTGCAGGACGCAGCGGATCACCTTGAAGGTATCGGCACGATGATAAATTGCGCGGGACCATTTGACGCCACATCTGAATACATGATGGATGCCTGTATCAAAACCGGCGTGAATTATTTCGACATCAGCGGCGAAATCGGAGTCTTCCGGTCCGCCTATGCTCGCACAGATGCTGCCAAAAAAGCCGGCGTCATTCTTTGCCCCGGCGTGGGATTTGACATTGTCCCGACCGATTGTCTGGCGTCGCTGTTGAAACGCGAATTGCCCGATGCCACGCATCTGGAGCTGGCTTTTGATTTTGGCACGTTGCCCAGCATGGGAACCACCCGGACAGGAATCCAAGCCATCGGTGACGGCAGTTTTCGCAGAGAGAATGACCAGATCAAAGAGGTCGGGTTAGGTTACAACATCCACAAAATCCAGTTTGCCGCTGGCCCAAAGTGGAGCGTTTGTGTCCCTTGGGCCGATGTCTTTACGACGCAGGTCTCAGTCGGCATTCCAAACGTGATTGTTTATGGTGCGATGCCCTGGATCATGTGTTTTTCAATGAAGCTGATGAACCCGTTCAAGAAGCTGTTGGCGCGTCCGGGTGGTCAGAAGTTTCTGATTGCAGCCGCCGGGAAAGTGCTGTCAGACGGTCCTGACGCCAAGGCACGGGCGAATGCCCCAACAGGGTTCTGGGGACGTGCCAAATCACCCGACGGGCGACAGTGCACGGCAACGATCACCGGGCCGAGCGTGTATGCGTTGACCGCCGACCTGTCGACGGCTGTCGCGTTGCTGTCGGAAACATGGGAAAAAGACGGTGGTTATTTCACGGCATCAATGCTGGGTGGGACCGACTTTTTGACGGGCAGAGATGGTTACAACGTGGTTGTATCACCTGCGACCTAGGGTGATCTCGTGCCTCAGCGTTCATCTACAACTGTCCGTCATCCAGGATTATCCGCAGTCGGATTCGGGTTCGCATAGTTCCCGCCTGACACTCGGGCAAAAGTCTTGGAGCACGAGAAGTGGCGATTTCCAAACGGAAACATACAAGTAAACGAGTGGCAAATTGTCCGGTTCCGACGCCTTGGCGCCTGATGGATGGTGGGGCAACTTCTCGTCCAAGACAGCCTATGGACAGGAGCTCGCGTACCGTGACCTCGATCGCGAAAAAGCCGACAAGGAGAAGTACAAGGAGTCCTGGCGAATCGGCGGCGGCGCGCTGTGGATGCCAGTCTCCTATGACCCCGATCTCGATCTTATCTATGTCGGAACAGGAAACCCGAACCCGGACATGGACGGGCGTGGCAGGCCCGGCGACAACCTGTACACCAACTCGATCGTTGCAATAGACGCGAAGACAGGTAAGACCCGTTGGTATTTCCAGATTTCGCCGCATGACGTGTGGGACCGTGATGAGGTCTCGCCGCCGGTCGTGACGATGCTCGATGGTCGGAAGGTCATCGTCCACGCTGGCAAGATCGGCTGGATGTTCGTAGTCGACGCCGAAACGGGAGAGTACATTCGGAAGTCAGAGTCCTTCGTTCCGCAGAAGAACATGTGGACGGCGCCTTCGGAGACCGCCGTGACGGTTGCTCCAGGCGCCGGTGGAGGCAACAACTGGTCGCCGATCTCGGTGGACAGTCGGCGCGCAC
>JAAXQF010000422.1 GCA_012974435.1 Desulfuromonadales bacterium
GCCCGCTACTGTTTGAGCAAACAGGCTGGTTGAGATGGTTAATAGTAGAAAAGCAAGGATGAGCGCTCTCATGTGACCTGCCAAGTGTTAGTATCCATGATTAGAATGCAACCAGTATATCACTGTCTCGAAGAGCTTCGATATCCTGCCGGATAGTCGGCATAAATTCCCGAAACTTACCATCAATAGAACACTAAACGCTCGCGGTTACCAGATCGTGGGCGTTTCTGATTTATCAGGGTCTGTAAGAACGACCGACTTTTGGTCTCTGGTGCCCTTAGATTTTCAATAACACAACATATTGAAAGCTCAATCTTTCACTTCACAAATATGGTCAGACCGACAACTACCCTAATACCTGCCACAACTCAATCCCAAAAAGCTGGTGGAGCTACACCCAGTCGGTCGGCATGATAAGGCAGCTTATGTCAGATCGGATGTTCCCTCTGACTCTCGAAGTGCTGGAGAAGGGGATTCGGTTGCTGAGCAAATCGTCGAGCAGAGATAGCGAAGCCAGCACCAAACGCCCAGAGCTTATTGCCTAACACTCCAGTATCAGTCAGCAAGAGAAGGCAGTGATTCGTAATGTATCATTTTACCGTTTTTATAACAGTAACTTAGCAGTCACCGTATACGCTCGAACTCCTGTAATGAGAATAAGCATAAATCACTAAATAACTCCTCCATTAAGGCTTTGTCCTAAGTCTTTTTCATCAGTCAAACCAATCTCATATACGACATTTTTTCATACTTTAAACCGATGGCGCTAGCATTCCCGTTCGATAATCTTCTATCTCATTTGAAAGAGTGGAAATTCTATAAAGGGGTGGCTACGTATGATTTCTTCACAAAAAGCATTGAGGATCCTGGTGGTACAAACCGTCTTGGCGCTCAGTCTGTCAACCAATTGCCTGGGTTGGGAACAGCAGAATTTATGGGCTAACGATTACCCGGACCTGTCCTCAACGGAGGAGATAAATTTCAGCAAAATCTATCAACATGGTTCAAGTAACCATTCTACGCTTGATCAAGCCGGCACAGATAACTTCATCGTCATCTCCCAAATCGGCTCATTGAATCAGAGTCTGATCGGCCAATTGGGACATAACAATTCGACCAATCTCTTTCAGAGCGGCTACCAGAATGAAGCCGCTATCTATCAGGACGGGATGAACAACAAGGCACTGTTATCCCAGGTGGGGATGTTCAATAAGCTGACCCTGGAACAGATCGGCGATGGCAACAGTTATTCAGTTTTCCAAATTGGCATGGGGAATAATGCGACGGTGAGTCAAACCAGCTACTAGCAAGCAAACAAAAAAAGAAGAGAAAAGAAAAAACTAAACCCAGGGGGGGGCTTCCTCTCCTACCAACCTAAGGAGTTGTTATGAAGAAGAATCTATTGATTTACAGTATGACAGTGATCGGACTGCTTTTTGCCGGGCAGGTTATGGCGGTGGTTCCTGTCAACTATACCGACGTCTCACAAACTGGAGATGACAACTTTGCGGTCCAGGGACAGGCAGGCTCAGGAAATAGCGCAATCGTGAGCCAAGACGGCATTGGCAATAATGTTGGGCAACCGGCAGTTCCAGGGCCAGCAGTCCTCGGACAAGACCAGATCGGCAACGACAACATTGCGGATATAAATCAAGAAGGGAACTACAATCAAGCAAATCAACAACAGACAGGCAACGGCAATACCGCTGATGCGATGCAGGTTGGAGACGAAAACTTCAGTGTGCAAACCCAGGATGGTCACAATAACTGGGCAAAAACCGATCAGCAGAGCAGCCACAACATCGCCACAATCTTCAGCGACGGTGATGACAACAGTGCTGAAGTGCTGCAGCGGACCGGCGACGGCAACGACGCCGACATTACCCAGACCGGCAACAATAACTTCGCCTACAGCAAGCAGAACGGCGCTGGCAACGATACGGACATCACCCAGACGGGCGATGCCAACCGCGCAAATGTTTGGCTGGGCCAGACCCACGATTCATCCAGCTACGATAATAACACCGCGACGGTTAACCAGACCGGCTACAACGACCGTGCAGAAGTCATCCTCACGTCGAACCGCGGCACCACCATTACCATCGACCAGG
>JAAXQF010000187.1 GCA_012974435.1 Desulfuromonadales bacterium
GGCAGGATGTAGCAGATAACCGCCAATGAAGACGGGGCAATCTCATTGTCAGGATACGCGAGCTGGAAAGCCTCTTCAGGAGTCCAGTAAAACTCGCCAATATCAGCCTTCAATTGTGCTTTACGACTGCATCTGGCTGAGCAGTTAATACAGGCTGGCTACCCTGCGCTGGCACCGGAACGCCTGCCCGGTTTCGATTATCGCCAGAGTGAACGTTTCGGCATTGCTTCCAACTGGTCAGAAAGACATACGGCCTGGGTTGCTGGGCTCGGAACTTTTGGCTTGTCAGATGGTTTGATTACCAAGGTTGGGAAAGCGGTTCGTTTCGGTTCTGTTGTGGCCAAAATGGACCTTGAGGCGACGTCTCGCCCTTATACCGGACACCAGGACTGGTGTCTCTGGTATGCAAAAGGCAGTTGCGGCGTCTGTATGAAGCGTTGTCCGGTTGATGCGATTACTGAGGCGGGCCACGACAAGCCGAAATGTTTTGATTACATCCGCAACGTTACCACGCCTTATGTGCGTGACCATTACGGTACCGGTGCAACACCTTGCGGCCTCTGCCAGGTGAAGATCCCCTGCGAGTCGCGATCACCGCTTTGAGCCATTTATCTCGTGACCATGACAGGAACAGGATATGAATCTTTTTTCCAAACGAATGACGGGTGGCGTCCTTTTGATGGCCACTGCGCTTTTCCTGCTTTTGCCTGCCTCCGGTTATTCTGAGCCCTTTGACCATGAACATGCCACCTGGAACCTTTTGGTGAAGAACAATGTTCATTGGGACCTCAACCGCACGGCTTCTCAAGTCAATTACTCCGGGTTTCAGAATACCCACGATTTTCTACAGCGCTATCTCTCCAGTCTTTCCTCGGTGACACTTGCAGAGTTCGATACTTTTAGTCGTGAGCAGCAGTTGGCGTTTCTCATCAACGCCTACAATTCCTTTACTGTCGAACTGATTCTGACCAAATACCCCGATGTCTCATCGATCAAGGAACTTGGCTCTTTCTTCTCTTCACCCTGGAAAAAGAAATTCTTCAACCTGCTAGGCGAGTCACAGAGCCTTGACGGTATTGAACACGATTTGATCCGTGGTTCGGGGCGCTACAACGAGCCCTTGATTCATTTCGCAGTCAACTGTGCGTCTATCGGTTGCCCGGCGTTGCTTGATGAGGCTTTCGTGGCCGATAAGCTCGATCAACAATTGCTCGAAAGCACGGAGCGCTTCCTTCAAGATCGCAGCCGCAATCGTTTCGATGTAAAAATCAGGACACTTGACGTTTCAAGTATCTTTGACTGGTATGAAGTTGATTTCACCCAGGGCTGGCGAGGTTATGATTCTCTTGACGATTTTTTCCGTACGCATGCGGATTGGATTGCTGATGATACGGAGAGTGCTCAGGCGTTGCGCGAGGGAGAGTTGCAGGTTGAGTTTCTTGATTATGATTGGAATCTGAACTCTTTACCCTAGAAGTTATTCACCACAGAGGTCACGGAGGGCACTGAGAAAAACATATGAAAATGATTTTCCAGCCTTCTCTGTGTTCTCTGTGACCTTCGTGGTAAAAAAAGTCTTAAGATAGAAAAAACTGCTAGGTTATCCCCTTCTCCAGGTATGAAACTTCTCCACCCACGCCAATAGTTTCTCCGGCGCATGAGCCTTCTTCCACTCACCTGCAGCCGCTTTATTCGCTTCGGACATGGTCGGATAAGTATGGATGGTGCCAAGAATTTTATTGAGCCCCAGCCCATGCTTCATGGCCAGGACATATTCGGCCAACAGGTCTCCTGCGTGACTGCCGACAATGGTAACGCCAAGCAATTTGTCACTACCAGGCTTGGTTAACACTTTCACCCAGCCATGATCTTCCGAATCGGCGATAGCACGGTCGAGATCATCTAGACCGTAGCGGGTGACTTCGTAAGCAATGTTCTGCGCCTTTGCTTCGTCCTCAGAGAGGCCAACGCGGGCAACCTCGGGGTCGGTGAAGGTTGCCCAGGGTATGACGCTGTAATCGACTTTAAATGACTTGAAGGTACCGAAGAGGGCATTGACGGCAGCGTACCAGGCCATGTGTGCAGCAGTGTGGGTGAACTGGTAGGGGCCGGCCACATCGCCGACGGCAAAAATGTTGGGGAAATTGGTGCGCAACAGCGGATCGACGGCCACGGTGCCTCGCTCGGAGATTGCTACGCCGAGTTCTTCGAGACCGAAGCCGGTCACGTTGGGGCGGCGACCGATGGCGACGAGGATCTGGTCGAAGGGAATCTTGACCGTCTCTCCATTGGCCTCGCAGAGCAGAGTTTTCTCCTCTCCCTCCACGACCACTTCTTTGGCCATGTGACCGGTCAGGACACGAACCCCGTCCGCTTCAAATTGATTTTGCACATACTCAGAGACTTCAGGGTCTTCACGGCCCATGATGCGCGACATCATCTCAACCTGAGTGACTTCAGCGCCGAGGCGGGCCATGGCCTGGGTTATCTCCGAACCGATCGGTCCGCCGCCGAGCACAACCAGGCGGCCGGGATTCTGGCGCAACTGCCATAAATTGTCCGAAGTCAAGTAGTCGACATTTTCGATGCCTGTGATTGGTGGGACCAAAGGCCTGGCGCCGGTGGCGATAATAATGTTGCGCGTCGTCAGCGTCTCGCCGTTGACCTCGACAGTCCAGGGCGAGGTGATCTTGGCTTCACCGGTAAAACATTCGACGCCGAGTTCTGTGTAACGTTCGATGGAATCGTGCGGCTCGACCTTCTCAATGACGCGCTGCACCCGCTCCATGACCTCGGCGAAATCATAATCAACCTGACCGGACTGAAAGCCGAACTCCTTGGCGCGCTTGGCATAGGAAATCATCTTGGCTGAGCGGATCAGGGCTTTACTCGGCACACAACCGGTGTTCAGGCAGTCACCGCCCATCTTGTGCTTTTCAATCAGGGCAACTTTGGCTTTAACCGCTGCAGCGATATAGGCAGAGACCAGGCCGCCGGAGCCGGCCCCGATTGCGACCAGGTTGTAGTCAAACTTCTCCGGCTTGTTCCAACCTTCAAAAGCTTTGCGGCTTTTGACGATGTCGATTATGCGTTTGGCGATCAACGGGAAGATACCGAGCAACACGAAGGAGATCAGAATGCCTGGCGAGAGGATTCCTGCGGCACTCTCGATCTGTCCGAGCTGAGTGCCGGCGTTTATGTAGACTGCTGTGCCGGGAAGCATGCCGATCTGGCTGACCAGGTAGTAGGCCCCGGCTCGCATCGGCGTCAGGCCCATAACCAGGTTGATAACGAAGAAGGGGAAGAGTGGCACCAGGCGCAGGGTGAAGAGGTAGAAGGAGCCCTCTCGCTCGACACCTTCATTGATCGCCTTGAGCTTGTCGCCGAACTTGCCTTGTACCCAGTCTCGCAGTAGAAAACGCGACGCCAGGAAAGCCAGTGTTGCGCCGATGGTGCTGGCAAAAGAGACGGTGACCAGGGCGGTCCAGAAACCGAGCAGGCCGCCGCCTGCCAGGGTCATCACCGCAGCGCCCGGCAGGGAGAGTGCTGTGACCACGACGTAAAGAATGAAATAGATGGCGATGGTCAGGAGACGGTTGGCAGTATAGAAGTCGGCAAAGGCATACTGCCGGTCTTTAAGGTATTCAAGAGTCAGGAAACGCTGTAGCTCAAAGACGAAAAAAGCAACAATCAGAACAACGATCGTTGCGACCAGGATAAGTTTTGCATTACGTGATGACATGGTAACGCCCTTTCAGGAGGAGAGGTGCCTCTTGGCACCGAAGGGAGGCGTAGTTAATCAGGGCTGCTCATTGAAACCTGCTGACAGTTTACCATATTCCCGTAATACGATTTATGCGGAAACTTTATTGCGTAGCGTGGGTCTAATACCCAGCCGCTTGCGGCGTGATTTTATAAAGGTTGCATGCTGTTGATACCCCGCTGCTTGCGGCGGGGTTATTGATTGACCTGAAGTAAATCGGTCATGCCCTGGAAGATCTTCTGGATGCCGTCCATGCGAATGTTGCGCATTCCCTGCTGCATGGCAAGTCGGGTAATCTCTTCGACCCCTAAATTATGCTTGATTGCCCGCTTGATCTCTGGAGTTTGTCATTAGCTCGTGCACACCGACCCGACGATCTCTTAACTCTTTTTGCTCCGTTAAGGCTTCGTCAAGGGCGGCCTCATTGACCAACCCCTGCTGGCTCAGAACTTCGCCCAAGGGCTTTTTGTGTTTACGTTTTTTCAGGCTGGAAGAGGTAAAAAGATCGATTTGAAGTCACTGTCGATCTCAACTGGATAGCCATAGAAGCCCTGTGCGAAGCGTTTTCCGCTTTTTTTAAGGCGCAGGTGGAAACGGTCTCCAGTGAGGGTTGTCACGTCCTCAAAAAACTCATCTTCACTGAAAGAGTCGCCGAGATCGGGTTTGCCAAGAAACTTGATGAAACAGATTCCAGAGAGGTCAAGTTTGTTACTTTTCTGTTCTGCTGTACAGAAAAAGTCGATGTATCCTGAGACAGGATTGAACTCCTGATTGAGAATGCCGTAACGGTCACTACCGTCGAGCCGTTTGATGCTCAGTTAGGATTGCACGGAAATCCCCCCTGGGGCATTTACATTGTGAATGACGTAAAACATATACATTTTAAATATTTGCACGATTTGCCAAGTAAAAACAGTAAAAACAAGTCTATCAGGTAATCGAACTTGATGCTCTTTGTGGGCAGGTTAGGTGATGGAAGGATTTTTTTTGGGTAATTGCATGGAGATTATAGCTGCCGCCAGGAGGAAAAGCATGGAGACCCAGAGACAGCCGGTCAGTCCGGCAAGCTGAAAAATGATCCCCGACAGGATTGTGCCGATCAGGCGACCGGAAGCGTTCGCCATATAATAGAAGCCGACATCCATCGCGACTTGGTCTTCATGTGCATAAGCCAGAATCAAGTAGCTGTGTACGGAGGAGTTAATGGCAAAAAGCAGGCCGAACAGCGCGAGCCCGCCGATGATCGCCAGTCGGGGGTCGAGGTTTAAATGTATGCCGATGGCGATGATGGCTGTTAGCCCGGCAAGAAGAAAAGCCGCGTTTCTGGCGCTGCCACCGCGTGGCGGGTTGTTGCCCAGGAAGGTTTTGAGCAGGGCTGGAGCCAAGGCCTGCATGGCACCGTAACCAATCACCCAGAGTGCCAGAAAACCACCGATTTGATTTTGCGACCAATGCAGCGACGTGGCAAGGAAGATGGGTAGCGCGACTACAAACCAGATATCCCGGGAACCAAACAGGAAGAGGCGGGCGGCAGAGAGAAGGTTGATGTTACGGTCCTTGGCGAGGATGTGCGCAAACCTGACCTTCTGTTTAGCTCTGCCCATCTCTTGCGGCAGATTGATCACTGCAGAGATCAGGATAACCATCAGACCTCCGGCCATCAACAAAAGCGCTCCGCGAAAGCCAACCCAGGTGAGCAGCACTCCTCCAAGGAAGAATCCAGCCCCTTTAAGGGCGTTCTTAGAACCGGTCAGGAGTGCGACCCATCTGAACAGTGTGGATTCGGCATCGGCAGGGACCAGCTGCTTGATTGCACTTTTAGAACTCATCTTGGTCAGATCTTTGGCGATGCCGGAGAGGGCCTGGGAGGCCATGACATAGGTCACTGAAAAAGTGGTAGACCAGCCCTGGTCGAGCAGGGCAAGCATCACCAAGGCTGCCGTCTGCAGACTGAGTCCGGCAAAGAGGGTGCTTTTTAAACCGAAGTGACTGCCGAGCCAGCCGCCGATCAGGTTGGTGATAACACCGAAAAATTCGTAAAGGAGAAAGAGCAGGGCGATCTGGATCGGCGTGTAACCGAGTTGATGGAAATGCAACAGGACCAGCATGCGCAGAGCGCCGTCGGTCAGGGTGAAGCCCCAGTAGGCTCCGGTTACCAGAGAGTAGTTGCGTAAATCATTCATGGCTTACGTATGGTTTCATGAACTTCATCGTTAGAGAGAACGGGCTACTTTGCTGCAGAGCTCCATCATGCGGTGGACGTAGCCCATCTCGTTGTCGTACCAGACCAACAGCTTGAGCTGCGTGTCATCAACGACCATGGTTGACAAGGCATCGACAATCGCCGAACGCGGGTCACTCTTGAAGTCGATGGAGACCAGAGGACGGTCTTCGACGCCAAGTATGCCCTGCAAGTAAGCTTTCTCTGCGTCACGGAAGAGCAGATTGATCTGCTCACTGGTGACCTTTTCCTGCATCTCGAAAACGGCATCAGTGATCGAGGCGTTCAGCAAAGGTACGCGTACGGCGTGGCCGTTGAGTTTACCTTTGAGCTCCGGGTAGATCAGGGTGATGGCTGTCGCCGAGCCGGTGGTGGTCGGGATCAGGGAGAGGCTGGCAGCACGGGCGCGGCGCAGGTCTTTGTGGGGAGCATCGACAATTGATTGCGTGTTGGTCTGGTCATGGATGGTGGTGATCACACCATGGACGATGCCGATCTGTTCGTGCAGCACCTTGACCACCGGAGCCAGGCAGTTGGTTGTGCAGGAGGCTGCGGTGAGAAGATGGTGCTGGTCAGCCTGGTAGAGGTCGTCGTTGACGCCCATGACCACATTAAGAGCGCCTGACTTCACCGGAGCCGCCACGATCACCTTGCGCGCGCCGTTCTCGAAATGCGGGGCCAACTCTTGTGTCGTGCGAAAAGCTCCCGAGGCTTCGATGACGATATCAACCTCGAAAGTATCCCAGTTGATCTCAGAAGGACTGCCACACTCACTAAAGCTGATTTTTTGGCCGTCAACCTGAATAGCGTCTTCCGTGTACTGAATGTCACGCTGCCAACGGCCGTGGACAGAGTCGAACTCGAGGAGGTGAGCTGCCGTTCGCGGACCACCTGCAATCTCATTGATATGGACAATGTCGTAGTCAGGACAATCGAGTGCCACTCTTAACGCCAGGCGACCCATACGGCCAAAGCCGTTGATACCAACTCTTATACTCATGGATTTCTTTCGTTGTTGTTGATTTGTTCGTAAAGAGCAATCTGCTCGGCTATGGAGAGCTTCTGGTTACAGCTTCGGGAAGGCTTCAGACAGAGGCGGCAGCGATCATCCGAACACCATTGGCAGCATCTACAGTCCGGGCAGGGATGTTTTTTCTCACGTGGTTCCATTCCTATATTTTACAGCTTTTGCATCAAGTGGCACAAGCCCACGACTTTCTAACAGTTTGCCACGCTGATGGTAAAGATATCCCGCTTCACAAAGTTCCGCAAGCAGCAGTAAGAAAATGGCCACGGCGATGCCGGGTAGAGGAAGGATCTGAAGCGTGAAGACTGGCCAGAAAGCAACCATCAACAGGGCTTTGTAGAAGGTTGAATAACCCAGTCGCGCAGTGAGATGCGCACCGGCAAACCAACCACGTAAAAGGTTGGCAGCACCGTAAAGAATCGGGAAGAGAGCGCAGGCGGTCAAGGGCCAGGTGATGTACTCTTGCATGGCCGCGTCCAGACCCATGACAGTGCCGAAGATGGGGCCATTCAACGGCCAGGCGAGCAGCAGCATGATGAAAGCCATACCGCCGCTGACTTTTAGAAAAAAACGCTTCAGGGTTTGACTGTCTTCCTCTTTGCGCACCAGCGTCAGATAAGCCTGCTGCAGGTTGCGCATCGGCCCGGCCAGAAGAAAGAGGAAGCCCCGAATTACACCAAAGGCTGCCAGGGCGAGAGTGCCGTCGGGGAGCCGACTGATGATGGCGTTGATAATTAACGGCACTGTTTGTTGCAGACCCGATGAGTAGGCGAGGGGGAGCCCATAGCGCAGGATTTCAACAAAGCGACTTTCGTCATCAACTTCAGCGGGGAGCTTTACCCGCCAGGCGAAGAATCCGATAACCAGGGTTTCTGTGCCAACGCAACAGAGCAAGGCGAAGGCTGCAACCTGGGTGCCTGTGAACCACAGCTGGCCGATCCAGAGATAGGCAAAGAGCATGACGATGCGTACCGCCGTGGCAAAAGAAACCAGACCGGTTCTGCGGGCACGAATCACCAGCCCCTGAAAGAGGCCGCGCAGACCAGTGATAAAGGGCAGGAAAACCAGCAAGGCCAGGGTGTCACGGGCGCCTTGTGCCACCTCGGGGGAGACGCCGAGAAGATGGTCAAGGATGAAGGTGCCGACCGGGCTGAAGGCAAGCAGGGCGAGCAGGATAGAGACCCAGGTGGCGATCAGGAAGACGAACAGGGTCATACCGATGAGAGATTTGCGGCCGCGCACCATGGCAATGGTAATCGTATGGTTTTGGTAAGACGGCGAGGCGACAAATAGGTGCAGGACCATGGCGACCGAGAACCCGGCCAGAAGCACAACAGCATCATCCAGGCGTGCCAGTCCGGCATTGATGATCGAATGGGAGACGCTCATCAACTGGACGTTGAGCAGCAGGGGAAAGAAGAAGAGGGCAATGTCCTTCTGGGTCAGGCGGACATCTCTCAAGAGGGCTCGCCTGCAGGAAACACGAGAGGCAGGTCGGTGGCCTGGTCGGCCTGGAAGTCTGCTTGCAGGCCATCGTCGTGTCCGAGTCCCCAGTGGCAGAAGCACGATTTGACTTTGGCAGCGTGTGCGGCGCGCAGGTCGACGTGATGATCGCCGAGCAGAACGGTTCGTTCCGGATCACAATCAAGAAGTTTCAGGGCATGATGAACCATGTCGGGGTGCGGCTTTCTCTGCAAGGCAAGCTCAGCTCCAATGACATGCAGAAAGAACGGCGACAGACCAAGGCGCTCGACGAGGATGTCTGCAAGGTGCTGTGGCTTGTTGGTGACTACCGCCATCGGTTTGTCTTTATGCATGGCGAGGAACTCCATGATGCCCGGGTAGATGACCGTCTCGTCGGTCAAATGCTCGGTGTAAATCTCCATGAAACGTTTGCGCCGGTTCTGGTTGAACAGCTCTTCAGGTAACGCCCTCTGCAGCAACAGGCCAACGCCGTCGCCAACATAACCACGGACCTGGTCGCTGGTGACAGTAGGCAGGTCAAGTTCTTCTCGCAGCAGATTAATCGCCTTGGTCAGATCGGGGATGGAGTCGACCAGGGTACCGTCGAGATCGAAGAGGAATGTATTAATAGACATATTAAACCTGAGGTCTGAGGGGTATTAGCTATAAGCCGTAAGTTTTAAGCTGTAAGATCTAAACTTAAAGCTTACGGCGCTATCGCTTACAGCTTTGTTTCTATCTTGCGCCAAAGATCGCAGTGCCGACGCGCACCATGGTCGAGCCTTCTTCGACGGCCACTTCAAAGTCGTGGCTCATGCCCATGGAGAGTTCCTGCATGGTGACGTTTGCCAGGCCCAGAGCATCAATAGCTTCTGCCAGTTCACGCAGTTGCCGGAAGTAAGGGCGTACTTCTTCCGGGTCAGCCCCCCAGGGAGGCAGGGCCATCAGACCTCTGATGCGGATATGCGGCAGTGGTGCGACCTTGCGAGCCAGGTCGATCAGGGCTTCGGCGGTGGTGCCCCCTTTGCTCTCGAGAGGCGGTCCACCGAGTGAATCATGGCCACTTTGCCGCGCAGGTATTTGACCTTGTTGGTCTGCAGCGCACCGATAAAGTGCCATTCGACCTCAGCGCTTACCTCATCAATCTTGGCAACACACTCCTGCACATAGCTCTCGCCAAACAACCTCTGCCCGGCGCTTGCCGCAGCATTTATGTCTACAGCAGGCTTTTTCTTGGAGACGGCTATCAGACGCACGCTTGCAGGGTCACGCTGGCATCCTTGGCATATGGTTGCAATACGTTCCGAGATTTGATTGATGTTGTCTGCGATATTCATAAGAGGTCAGTCTGAGACAGCAAAAAGTTCTATTGCGCCGAGTTCTTCAAGGGCAGCGATGACTTCACAGAGGGGAATGCCGACGACGTTGGTGTAGCTTCCTTCAATCCTGGGGACCATGAAGGAACCAATCCCCTGGATCGCGTAGGAGCCAGCCTTGTCAAAGGGTTCCTTGGTGGCAATGTACCCTTCAATTTCCTGACTTGTCAAATCCTTGAAAAAGACTTTGGTGGTGACCGCCGCGCTGATTGTGCGACCCATCTGGCGATCATGAACGGCGTAGCCGGAGATGACGCGATGACTCCGGCCAGAAAGAAGGGAGAGCATAAGTTTGGCCTCTGCCACATCAACCGGTTTGCCGAGAATGTCATCGTCGCGGACCACGACGGTGTCGCTACCGATGAACCAGCGCCCGTGTTGCTGGGGGCGGTTGGCAACCTCCATCGCCTTGTCACAACTCAGGCGCACGACGTGAGCTTCCGGTGTCTCATCTGTCAGAAGGCTTTCGTCTGCATTGCTTGGTACGACCTGAAAGGTGATACCGACCTGGCTGAGAAGTTCGCGACGACGGGGTGACGCTGAAGCGAGGATAATATCCTGAAGCTCTTGAGGCATGTGTGATTTCCGATGCTTGCTTGAGTGGTTAATCTTGATGCGAGAGGAGGGTCTGGCCTTCCATGTTGGCTTCGTAAAGAGCCAGGCGATTGCGCCCTGATTGTTTGGCACTGTAAAGAGCCAGATCCGCGGCATGGATCAGTTCATTGGTTGTGACGCCATCAGCGGGGAAGGTCGCGATGCCGAGGCTGGTTGTCAGACGACCGAGAGGCATGTGGCTTTCACCCGGGAAACTCTCGGCTTCTATGGCCCGGCGAATACGTTCGCCGACAAAAATAGATTCTTTTTTTCCGGTTCCCGGCAGGATCAGGCAAAACTCCTCTCCTCCGTAACGGGTGACGACATCCATTTCGCGGGC
>JAAXQF010000189.1 GCA_012974435.1 Desulfuromonadales bacterium
TGTCGAAGGATGGGGCTTGGCAACTCGCTCGGCAGCAGAGGCCGCGGCGTCATGTAGTCCGGCAGTTGCAAGAGTTGTGTGCCGTGCGGTTGATCAAGCTCCGCGTACAGGCGTTGCGTGTCGCTGATGTATGACTTGCTCAGATGCATCGGCAGCAGAAGGCCGGGCTTGATGTGTCGGCTGATCTGATTCAGATCGGTTGTACAGAGGTGAGCAGAGATGCGCGCCTTCTCTTCATCTTCAGCAAGAAAAGTGCACTCCGAGACCAGCAGCGTGACGCCGCTCATAAGCTCGCAGACCTGGCTCAGGTTCTCCGGCGTCATGCCGATGTCGGTAATATAGCCGATACTGGCAGGCGACACGTCTCGACAGATCGTTCGGTAGAGCGCTTCTGCATTATCGATCGTCTCGACCGTGTGACCCTCTGCCGTCTCTTTCCATATCTCAATAGGCCCGGTGTCGCAGCCTTCGGCATAAAAACGCTTCTCCAAATCCTTGAGCCATGGCCCTGGCAACAGCTTCTCTTCACGAAGCCGCTGCTTGTCGATCAGGAAAGACCGCGCTTCGGTGACCCGGTAGATCAGCACCGGTATCTTGTGATCGCAGATTTCGGCTTCGACCTTTAGATGACGGCTTTGGTAAATGATTCGATCGTGCCGGGGAAGGGTTTGCCGGTGTCGTGATGTGAACCCTCGACTGCCGGCAAACTCAAACTGCTCGATTTGTTTCGGGTGAACTTCGTAAACCTCGATGGTGCACCAGGTTTCCTCAGTCAGGTTCCAGTCGTAGCCTGCCAGTTTGTGGCTGATGCGTTCGGCAATACCGGGCGGACCGTGGACCGCTATGGTGCGTGGCGCAACAAGAACGTGCCGCAGCAGGTGGTCGAACCCCATCAGGTGATCCATGTGGGCGTGGCTGATGAAAAGGGCGTCAATCGAGCGCAAGACCCGTTTCGCCAAGTGGTGGAGCTGTCCGCAGTCGAGCAGGATGCCACGACCGGTTGGCCGGATATTGATGAACATGACCGGATCATCGAGCAGGCCGGAGAAAAAACTTGGTTGCAGATAGCGGAACAGACCTAGGTTTTGCATGGAGTCCCATTCCCATTACGTTAGTCAGTCACAGCGCAAACCCTGAAGCGCACCCAGCGCCACTCTCACCGCATCTCGCTCGGCCTGCTGTTTGACAGCCAGGTCGACCGATTCCGCCACCAGCCGTTCGGCCAGTACCGCGCAGACACACCCCGCGGCAAAGCCATAAACCAGGCCCATTTTGAACAGGGTGCCGGCCTCCATCTCGTAATTGAGGATCTTCAGCTGCCGGTACTCCTCGCTTATGCCGTGCAGGGAACGCAACAGGTGCGGGTTCGCCGAGTCGCTGCGTTCCTGCCCCTCGTAAAACGTGTCGACGCTCGCTGTAACGCCCAGGTGCGCAGCGATGCCGAGCTTGTTCGCCGCCCCGGCCAGCGCTACGGTGACGTAAGGGTCGGCAGCTGCAGGGAACTCGACCGGTGCGATATCCAGGGCGGCGCCCTGACGGCAGAGGGCGGCGGTCGAGATCACCAGGTCACCGGCTTTGACCTCTGTGGCTATGCCGCCGCTGGTGCCGACCCTGATGATGGTGCGGATGCCGACTGACACCAGTTCGTTGACCACGATCGACAGCGAAGGTGCTCCCATGCCACTTGTAGAGGCGACAAACTTGCCACCGTCGGCCATTTGACACAGGTAGCTGTGCAGGCCACGGTTCTCTGAGAGCGTCGCTACGCAGCTGACACCGTCGGTCTCTTTTGCGATGCGCTGTGCACGTTCCGGGTCGCCGCAGAGTAGCGCTGCGACCGGTGATGCAGACCCGAGGTCTTTTTTGCCGAAACCGATGTGGTAAAGTCGTTGCTGGGTCATCCTGTTTCCATCCTTAAGTGCATTAAACCTAAGTACAATACTAGAAGCTTCCAGGCAGATCGCAACAACCAAAGTGTAGCGCAGCCTTTGACAGCTGGCCATTGACATTCTCGCCCGGTATTCTAACCCCCTGCAATCAGGTTCTGAAATGGTATGCTGTGAAGACAGGAGCTCAATTTCTTTCCGCCGATGGTTCAAGGGGGTGGCATGCGCTCTAACAGACTCGAAGAGATGTTGCGCACCATTGAGGCAGAAGCCTGGTTTACAGCTCCTCTGTCTGGCCGATCGAGTTTCGATCCCAAGGTCATGGAGGCGATGGAACAGGTGCCGCGCACAGCTTTTGTGCCGCCGGAATTGATAGCCCATGCCTTTGACAACAGACCTCTGCCGATCGGCCGGGGACAAACCATTTCGCAGCCCTATATCGTCGCCTTAATGACCGACCTGCTCGAGCTACAGCCAACCCAAACCATCCTCGAAGTCGGTACCGGTTCCGGCTACCAGGCCGCCATCCTCGCGCAGCTGGCGCAACATGTCTACAGCCTGGAAATTATCCCTTCTCTGGCTGTTGAGGCGGCTACACTTCTCTCTCGTCTGGGTTATACCAACATAAGCGTCAAGGCCGGCAACGGCCACGCCGGTTGGCCTGAACACGCCCCCTATGACGGCATCATCATTACTGCCGCCGCTACGTACTTGCCGCCCGCACTGCTCGATCAGTTGAAACCAGGTGGCCGACTGGTTATTCCTTTCGGGCGGCCTCATATGACGCAGGATTTGCTGCTGATCCAAAAGGACCTGGGCTGCAAATTACACAGCAGGAAGATTCTCGAAGTCGCTTTCGTGCCGATGATGGATGAGGATCATGATTCGAGGACGACTCAGGGGAGCGCCTAAAGCGCGCTTTCGACTGCAGCGATCAAGAACTGCCATCTGATTTTACTCACACTTCTGCTAAGAAACCCGGAAGCGAATCGTTGTCGGCAACAGATAGGCCGCGGCTGCAAGCAGCAGCAAAAGACTGTAGCCGAACTCAACGGCGAGAATGGTCGCAAGCGCGGCACCAACGACCGAGAGACAGCTGTTGATACCCCAGGCCCAGGGGACCTCGGCCTGGTGCACCTGGTTGAGAAGTCTCAGCCCGAGGGGGAAAGGCATCCCCATGATCACTGCTGCCGGTGTCAGCACCATCACCGCCAGAGCAGCGCGTAGCGGCATTGCCAGCGGCAGCGTCATCTGTAAGAGCGGCCCAAGCAGCAAGACATAGAGCACCAGAATGCCGGCTGTAGCGGCTGTCCATCGCCAGGGGCGACAGACGCTGAAGCGTCCCGTCAGAGCGCTGCCGGCCGCTGAACCTATCAACAGAACGGCAACCACCAGCGCCGTAGCATAGACCGGTTGGCCGAGATAAAGAACGAAGCGATGAATCAAGGCCAGCTCTGTCCACATGTAACCGACCCCCAGTCCTCCGAAGTAGAGCAGCACCTGCCAATGTTTGCCACTGCCCTTTTGCAGCCGGGTCAATGGCAGTAGGATGAGCAGAGTGGCCAGTAGCGACAGCACCCCCGCGGCCAGAACGGCGACCAGCATACCCAACTCGATGAAGGGAAGGTTGCGCTGGCCGTAGAGGCCGATCAACATATCGAGTTGGTTCCAGCGCAGGAACTGGGAGAAGAATGGTTGGTCATCGCTAACCGGTTTGATCCGGAACGCATAGCTGTTGTACAGCTGCGCTCTTTCGGGCCCCAGAACCGCATCAAAAAGCTGGAACAGGGAGTCATCTTGCAGGCGATTATACTGCTGGCGCTCCTCCGGGCGGAGTTCGGGCAAGAGGGCCGGATCAAAGGCCCAGCGCTTTGCAAACGACCTGATCTCTGCCAGCTCAGCTTTAGTATACGGAGTACGTTTGACGCAAAAGGTCAAGGTCCCCCAGCTACGGACAGCAGCAATCCGGTCTTGTGGAGTTGTGATCCCCGCATCTTGAAGGGTCTCCACCAGGGTCGCCAACAGGCGCAGTGGATTGCGTACCGGATAATCGACCCAACTCGTTACGGTCAGCAACCCTTGAGGGCTCAGCTTGCTCCAGGCCTGCTGCAAGGCTTCGCGGGTGAGTAGGGGCTGCTCGTGCAGGGCAAATAGTCCGGCATTGCCGCCAAAGCCGCCGACGTTCGGTAAAATGATCAGATCGTATTGTTCCTGATCGCGGGCGAGCCAGGTCCGCGGAGCGATGGTTTGCCAGGTGACCTTGGGGTTATTGAAGATTCGGCCGAAGCTGGTCGGTGCTGCCGTGCGCAACAGTTCAACCAGAGGCTTGTGCTCTTCAACCGCAATAACAGCCTCAGCTCCCCGATCGATCGCCAGGGCCACATCGACACCGGTGCCGGCATTGAGCACCAGCACCCTGCGAGGAATGCCCAGGGCATACGGCAGGGCGAAGGTTGAGGCGTTGCGGGGGTTGTCTCCGCCAGTGGCCTGGGGCAGGCTGCCGATGCTGTCGCCGTTGATGAAGACGGCCGGCGCTTGCGGTATTTCACCTGACCAGTTCAAGCTGACCCCCGCTGCGCTACGCAGCATCGGAGCGTCCACAATATGGATTTGACCGGCCGCAGCAGGTTGATTGGCCACGATTCTGGCCTCTGGCAGATCGAGTGCGCGGCGTAAATCTTTATACTGCGAAAGTTCCAGTGCTGCAGGCTGCAGCAGGAAGATCGTCACCAGTGCCAGGCTGATTACCAGGACACTGCGTGTGCCAGAACTGCTGCCGGGCAGCAGTACAGCCGCTGCTGCCAGGGCCAGAAACCCGAAGTATGGGGGCAACTGCTGAGGCAGCAGCAGCGAGAGCCCTGCCAGACCGAGCAGACAACCGAGCCCGGAACCGAACATGTTGGCAAAATAGTAGCTGCCGATGCGTTCGGTTTCGAGCGTGAAGATCAAGCCGATGGTCAGAGCCCCGCAGGCAAACGGCAACATCAGCAGAAGGGCCACCGCAGACAGTTTTAAGACCTCGCCGATATCGACAAACAGCAGAAAAGAATCAAACCCGCCAAACAAGCTCTGCGTTATGGCCAGAGAACCTGCCAGTGTCACCGCGCAGCAACAGAGCAGAAGCGGTAACAACTGCGCCTGTCGAGCTATCATCCAGCGGCGGGTCAGTGCGAGGAGGGTGCCGGCAGCGCCGAAGCCGAGCAGAGCGATCGAAATGACCAGGTAGGCGAAATGGTGCCATTGACTGGTGGCCAGGATTTGCAGTAGCGCTATCTGAAAGGCGAGCAGGGCGGCAGAGACGAGGGCCAGCGACAGATGATTGCGGTTACACAGCCCGTTCATTCTTCATCGGCCCTCTTGAAAGGTACGAATCTCACCGGCATCAAGTTAGTTGAGATTGTCTTGCCGTCGCGTTTCTGGACGAGCATCAAGGTTTGTACGAAGAAAGGCGAGCCCACCGGGATGATCATCAGCCCGGATTCAGCCAACTGCCCGATCAGTGGCGGGGGAATAAATTCAGTTGCAGCCGTAACGATAATCGCATCGAAGGGTGCATGCTCCTGCCAGCCATAATATCCGTCGGCGGATTTGGTTGCGACATTGGTGAAGCCCAGTTGCTTTAAGCGTGCCGCAGCCGAATCAGCCAGTTGCGGGATAATCTCTATGGAGTAGACTTGCGCCCCGGTGGCCGCCAGTATCGCGGCCTGATAGCCTGAGCCGGTGCCGATCTCGAGAATTTTGCGCCCGGGGCCTGGCTTGATGATCTCGGTCATGAAAGCGACGATGAACGGCTGGGAGATGGTCTGCCCATGACCGATCGGTAACGGGCGATCCTGGTAGGCATGAGGGGCCATGGATTCTGGCAAAAAGAGGTGGCGGGGCACTGTACGCATGGCTGACAGAGTCGTTGGGTCCTTTACCCCTCGCGCAAGAATCTGCTCCTTGACCATGGCGTCGCGATCTTCTGCGCGTTCGCCTGAGGCGACTGCACCAAGGTATGAGAGCAGAACCAGGCAGAGGACAAGAATGCCGCTGCAAGTCGATTCGCGCTGTATCTGCATAAGCACCTCCAGGGTGGTGGCAATCTACAACTAACCTGGGGAGTTAACGAGTCTGCCGCAAATAGGCCCCCATTTCCTGTAGATATATGTGTCGCAAGGTTAATTCAGAATGCTCAGCCGTCCCAGTAGAGGTAGTGTGGCGATTCAGAGAGAAGTTCCAGGCAGGCTGCCAATGAACCGGTAAAATCGATCCGTTCCCAGCGTTTCAGGTTGTGGAAGTATTCGATCCGCCACTGGGCGTTATCATCGACGCGGATCAAGCGAGCGAAACTCTCATCCCCTTTGAGCAGGTGCAGCTCATCGCCATCTGCGGATACCGTGAACTCAGCCAGGACCTTGTCGGCCATGATCAGGTGCTTTGCATCTTCCAATATCTTTTTCATGATTATATCTCCAGGCAGTTGCGCTCATCATTCCAGTAAGGCGAGAGCTTGCGCAAGCGGGCGATAATATCTGGCAGGACCTCAATAATCCGCTCAATATCATCTTCGTTATTGTAACGGCTCAAGCTGATACGTACCGAGCCGTGGATCGCGGTAAAAGGCACCTGCATTGCCTTGAGGACATGGGACGGGTCAAGTGTACCGGAGGTGCAGGCCGAACCGCTCGAGGCGCAGATGCCGTGGCGGCTCAACTCGAAGAGAATTGCCTCTCCCTCAATACCGTGGAACGCAAGGTTCAGGGTGTTCGGCAGCCGCACAGCGGCTTGTTTACCATTCACCTCTACGGCCGGGATGCGCTCGACCAGGGCCTTTTGTAAACGGTCACGCATATTACGTACGCGGCTCTGCTCATCGGCCACACCAGCTATCGCCAGTTCGCACGCTTTGGCGAGGCCAACGATATAGGGGACATTCTCGGTGCCGGCCCGGCGTCCTTTCTCCTGGTGACCGCCGAGGATGAACGGACGCCAGCGCGTGCCGCGCCGCACGAACAGACTACCGACTCCCTTCGGGGCATGGATCTTGTGCCCGGAGAAAGAAAGCAGGTCGACGTGCTGCAGTTCGCCCTGCAGATCGACCGGCAGCTTGCCGAGCGCCTGGGTGGCGTCGGTATGCACCACGATTCCTGGATCCGTCTCCTTGGCGATTCGCGCCAACTCGGCGACAGGGTAGCAGACCCCCGTCTCATTGTTCGCCATCATAATGCTCACCAGCAGGGTATCGCTGCGCAGCGCCCTGACGTAGTCGTCGAGCACCAGCTCGCCGTTATGATCCACCGACAAAAAGGTGACCTCCTGACCGCGGCGCTCCAACTCCTTACCGATCTCCAATACCGAAGGGTGTTCAATCGTGGTGGTGATGACATGGCGGCGTTCCGGATTGGCCTGCACGGTGCCGAACAGTGCGGCATTGTTGCTCTCTGTCGCTGAGCCGGTAAAGATAATCTGGTCCGGGTCGATGCCGCCGAGACAGCTGGCGACTGTTCTTCTGGCGCTCTCAATCGCTTCTGCCGAAGACCGGGCCGCGTCGTACATGGAGCTCGGGTTGAAGTAGTCGGAGGTCAAGTATGGTTGCATCACCCCCAACACCTCCGGGGCGATGGCGGTGGTCGCGTTGTTGTCGACATAGACAGTCTTCATCTCAATCCTCGCTCTGTCACACTGAGATCACCTGCAAACGATCATCGACCTGCTCCTTCAATTGTTGCTCAACCAGCAGTTTGAAGGTCTGATCTGCGGCGTCACTTTGACTAGCGGCCCCGGTCAGCCGGCAGTAGATCTTGTTCCCCTTGATATCGACCAGTTCGATGTCACCGCCTTCGTCTTGCAGCAAGGGCCGGATGACCGCCTCGATAGCTGTTTCGATCTGCTGCCCCAACCGGTAGGGCGATGGTTGCTCGCCTGCATGGGCTGTTGCGGCCTCAACCTGACCCGCCGGTTTTACGCCCCAGATCTCATCGAGCAGGTCCTGGAGGCCGCCCGGGGTATGGTGACAGACAGTGCAGCCGCCGCCGGCTTTGAGGGCATTGGTGATCTCGGCGATATTTTGCAGGCCGAGTTCCTTGATCTTGCGGCGCAGGTACGGTTCGGTCACCGAGAAACAGTTGCAGACAATGCGGCCTTCATCTTCATCGCCGTGGGCCAGCTCCGGCGACAGTTCGGCCAGATCGACACCTCGCTTGCTCGCCCAGTCGGCGACGGCCTTCTGTAAAGCTTCGGCGCCCATCACAGAACAGTGAATCTTTTGCTCCGGCAATCCATCGAGGAAATCGATCAGGTCCTGGTTGGATATCTGCAAAGCCTCGATCGGGGTTTTACCTTGTTCTTCCAGTAGTGTGCAGAGTGCTTCCGAAGCGGCGATCGCCGAGGTACAGCCAAAGGTCAGGTAGCGGGCCTGGGTGATGATGTCGCGGGTGGGGTCGGTCGGGTGGCGCTCGACACGGAAGGTGAAACGCAGGGTATCACCGCAGACGATCGAGCCATGTTCACCGAAACCGTCGGGGTTTTCCAGTTCACCCATGTGGGTACCGGTTTCACCCTTGACGGCGTCCATGAACAGCTTGATGACCTTGTCACTATAATTCCAGGGCATATTTTTCTCCCTTTCATAGAACTATAAATTAGTCACGGCAATGAGCAAGTTTTGAGGCCTGGATGAGAGGGGGAGCAGGTAAGTCAAAACCTTTATCGAACGCAGATAAAACCTGATGCACGCAGATGAAGCACAGTGCGTAAAGCTTTTCTATGCCTTAACCAGAGTTGGGGACACTCAATATTGAGTCTCTTTTGAGTGTCCCCAATTAACAATTATTTAAAATCACAGGAATCCGGTGACGCATACCGTGTGTGTCACCGGATACTTTGCTTTGATAAGCGCCCTTGATCTGCACAGCTTCAGAGAGTGACATCGCTTACCAAGCCTGTTGACATTCCCGCCCGTTGATCTAACGTATTATCAAGGTAACCAACGGTATTATTGACTGTAACCAATCGGCGAACGAGTTGCTATGGCCCTTTCCGATATGCCCATGCGTCTTCTGGTCATTCTGTTTTTGGCGGTGTTCGTTCTGATCGGGATTAACCCGGCCATTCAGAAAGCTGCAGTGAGTCTCCGCAAGCTGCTCCACTCAGTTGCTCAACGGAAAGAGCTGATTGGCACACGCCTCGAAGATGTGTATGCAGAGATGTTTGCAGAGTCTCGAACCTCACGTCAATTGAATGACTTTGAAATTATCGTGATTCGGCGGCTCGCCCAGGCTGGCGGCAAGACCCTTTCTCGAAAACAGCTGAATGCCCCTCTGCTCCTGGGTACAGCCGTTCTCCACAAGACTCTCAAATCCCTGCATCGCCGGGAGCTCATCCATGTCAGGATTTCCACGTTACTTGGCCAACGATTTACCCTCTCCGAAACAGGGCGTCGGTATGCGATTGAGCAGGGCTATGTTATCAATATCCATGATCGCAAAGGGGCCTTGAGGTAGAGGCAGGTTCGCCTGAACTCTGCTATCGCTTTGCTTTAACCAATCCCCATGTTCACCTGGTATTGACCGGTCCTGCCACCCGCGAGCAGCTAAAGCAGAACTTTACGGCGCTCCGGCAGGTGCCATTAAC
>JAAXQF010000195.1 GCA_012974435.1 Desulfuromonadales bacterium
GCCCGTTCGCTTTGCTCTCTTGAGACGCAGAGAGCGCAGAGTAAGAAATAAACGACAAAACTTTCTCATGAGCAGTCTTTCTCTGCGCTCTCCGCGCCTTTGCGTTAAAGCTAATGTTTGTTTTTTTTTGATTGAATTACAGGATCGACTATTATCATCGGGGATACTATGAGCCACAAAATCGTACACAGCCAGAATATATCCAAGAATTGCCTCGTCTGCGGCGTTGATAACGCTTTTGGTCTTAAAACCCGCTTTTACGAGACAGAGGACAATGAACTTATCGCCGTGTTTACACCACTTAATGAGCACCAGAGCTATCCTAATGTGATGCATGGTGGCATCTCTGCGACAATCCTCGATGAAGTTATCGGTCGCGCTATCATGATGACAACAGACAGCAATACTTTTGGTGTTACCTGCAATCTCAACGTTCGTTACAAAAAACCGGTTCCTCTTGGTTCAGAGTTGAAGGCGGTCAGCCGCATTACCAAAGATCGCGGGCGTATTTTTGAAGGGACAGGAGAACTTTACCTGCCTAATGGTGAGGTCGCGGTGGAGGCTGAAGGCAAGTATATGAAGCGCCGCCTCGATCAGATTACAACAGAAGATTTTACTGTTAACGAGTGGTTTGTCGCTGATGGTGATTTACCGGAAGAGATAACCTTGTAAAACTTAGATGTTAGAACTTGCAACCAAAAACATGTTTAACGCAAAGACGCAAAGAAAGCTGAGAAAAACTTTAAATGTTGTATGTATAGCTCACTCAATGCAATGCACGGCCACAGCCTTGTAATGTTTTCCCATCCAGAGTGACTGTAGCTTTACTGGAAAATTCCTCTCCACTCATCGAATCAAGACATGCTTCACCAGAAATCATCAAAATCAGCTCATGATCGGAGTCTTTGCTCTGATATCTTGTGATCCTGTTCGTCTCGTCAATCTCAGGTTTTGGTAATGTAAATTCATGACGCGTTGAACCGTAATCGGTGATCAGGATAATGCTTTCCTGGTTGCGAATCTCCAGCGCCCATCCCGGTTCATTGCCGATCGCTCTGTAGTCGGCGCCATTAAGCTTGGCGTGCTCCCATATTGCCTGTCTGCGATCGTTCTTGCAAAGCAGATGCTTTACGCCGGAATCCTCAAGTGAAGCCTCCTGCCCATTTATTTGCAAGTGCGACTGATCGTTACGGTAAGAACCTGCTCCGGTATGTGACAACTGTATTGTCCCTGATGGAAGGAATAACCATGCCTCTTTGTTGTCGGTTCGGGCGACAAACTTAAGGGCGTCACTGCAGGTAAAAACAAAGGTTTGCGCTGATGTTGATTCTGTGGGCGGAAGCGATGTCGCTCCCTTGCTATCAACTCCTGTGCAGGCGTTAAGCAGTAACAACAACGAGAAGATTGCTACCTTGAGGGTATGCGTTCCAGTTTTAAACATGTGCTTCCCGTTTACCTTACATATCATGATCATTTGCACTCGACAGGAATCCTGGCAGAGAGGGTGTGAACCTTTTTTAGCAGGATTGCGCCGTCGTACTCTTTCGCAAACTCGCCTTCGAGTTCATCTGTGAAGGCTCCGGTAAAAACCAGGTAGAGTGGTTGATAAGGCGCTTTTGAAAGTTGGCTCGATTGTTCCTTTATTCGGGTCTGTGTTTCTGAAGATGTCTGCAGCCAGTAAGTCTTCGTCTCTCCGCAGAGCCTCACGGTGCGGACTTCATGACCGTATATCATAAGCCCTGCCATTCTGCTCTGTTGGGAACAGGCTGACAGGGAGATCATACTGAAGATAACAAAACAACACAGGGTGACAGGTCTCACTGTGTTGTCTCGCACTCGCCATCCCGATAGCCTGTTACCTCTGTATCTGTGCAAGATGTGCAGCCATTGGCGTAGCTTTTAAAGGTACCGTCCTTTCGTTGCGCACAAACTGGCAGGTAGTTCATGGTGCAAAGCTCAGGCCGTGGTTCAGGACAGACTTCAAGGGTATCCTCACCGATATTTGATTCGTCTGCTTTGATGGCTGTCCTGTTACCTTCAGGGTTGCCTCCTGCATACGATATTGTTGGTGACAACACACTGATCATTACAATTACCATCAAAATATAGATGCCGATAAAATTCTTGAATGTCATTTCATTACCTCAAGTCTGGCGTAGCTGGCCGCTACGCAAAATCAACCGGCAAAGAAGTAAAAGCGAAAACGCCAAGCTGGTAATAGTGGAAATCTGTATGTTCCGCACCTGCTAATAGTTGATTTATAACTTCAAGTGTTGTTTCTATGCATCTGTTTTGTCGATATTATCACTCATCCATTCTGTGAATAATGTGTACATGATCGCCAGGACAACCGCCCCGACAAAAAGACCGATAATGCCGGAGAGCATCATGCCTCCAATAGCACCAAGCAGTATGACCAGCATCGGGATCTCTACGCCTCGCCCCATGAGCAAGGGCTTTAAAACGCCATCACTGGCGCTGATCAAAATCGCCCAAACAAGAAAAACGACGGCAGTGGTCGTCGTGTTAACAGAAAATACATATGCGGCTACAGGACCAAGAATCAGGATTGGGGGAAGTTGGCTGATTGCGCAGACCAAGACCAGAAGAGTCCATACAATAGCTGCAGGGACACCGGCAAAGACCATACCTATGGCAGAAAGAATGGCCTGAATCACAGCGACCCCAACAACTCCTTGCATAACACCCCTTATGGTTGCGGTTGATAACGCCACCATCTCTGCGCCTTGTTCTCCGGCAATACGTATAAAGAGTTTCTTGGCGAAAGCCGAGGAGGCCTCTGCCTTGGCCAGGAACACACCGGAGATACACGTTGACAGGATCACCAACACGATTCCAGAGAGGCCTCCACCGACAGAGCTGATGGCTGCGCTTGTCACGCTTTTGATCTGCGGTGCGAATTGTCTTATGGCCGCTTCAAGGTTCGTGGAGGCCAATTTCCAGGCCTGGTACAGTGGTTCTCCTACCACTGGCCACTCAGCCACATTTGCAGGAGGTGGGGGGACTACAAGGGTCCCTGCGTCAACCTGAGCTTTTAATGCCTGAACTGCGTCAAAGGACGATATGACCAGGAGGACGGTGGGGATAATAAGCGCGGCAACGATGGCCAGAACAAAGAGCGTCGCAGCCAGAGACCTTTTCCCGCCAAGCTTCTCTGATAATTTGGCAATCATCGGTTCCACAGCAACGGCCAGGATAATTCCCCATATCACCGGAGTTATAAACGGTCTTATTAACTGAAAAGCCCAGATGATCAGCACTCCGAGGACCGCCAGTTTGATTACTGCTTCAATAATGTTTTTCGTGAAGAGCTTGTCATTTTCCATTACGCTCATGAGGGCACCATCCCTTGATCAATCATTCTCTCCATCGTCGTGGAGAGCTTAGTTTGTAAATAGGCTGTTATCTATCTTGAATTATTTGTGTTTACATTGAGGATAAGGATACCAAATGGATTCTGAACGGCAAGGACTCAGGGGGTTAAGGTGAGCTATCGTTGGATTGTTTTTTTTATGCCTGGCAGTCGGCTTCTATGGAAAGCTGCCTCAATGCTGTTGATTACAAGAAAATCAATAAGTTCTGCGCTTTTACACTTGGAATTTACGCCGACACCGATAGAATGTCATGTGAGGTTGATTTTGAGGTCTATCATATACTGAGCGTTGCCACCTGATCGGGTTCCCTTTTATGAGCTTGCTGCAAATTAACGAGACATCCACCACTTTCCCTCTGTTGTTACTAAGGTGGGGATGCCTCTTGAGTTTCCTTTTCATAGTGACAATGTTTTCTTCGACTCCGGCCTTTGCTGCGCCCGCAACCGTCGAAATCTCGGTCGTTGGTGTGAAGGGAGCAGTAAAGAAGAATGTTGTCGCTGCACTCGTTCTCCCTCCAGGAATCGTTCGCGAAGGAAAAGTCGATGAACGCTGGCTCCTGCGTTTTGTTGACCAGATCCCGGATCTGGTTGAGAAAGCCCTGCAGCCTTTCGGCTACTACCGCAGCGACATCAAGGTTGAGTTGAAGGAGCAGGGTAAATCTTACCTTGTCGAGGTGCAGATAGTCACAGCGGCGCCCATAAGGGTCCGATACATGGACTTGTGGTTGGTTGGCTCTGGTGTTGAAGAGAAGAAGCTTCTTAAAGAGAAAAGGTATTTTCCCCAACAAGAGGATGATGTTTTAAACCATAAAACTTACGAAGACGGCAAAAAATCTCTACGACAGGAAGCGATTAACCTGGGCTACCTGAAAGCGGAGTTCAAGAAGAGCCAGGTGACTGTTCATGTCGAGGAGGGGGCGGCCGATATTGAAATCGAACTTGTCACCGGGCCGCGCTACAAGTTTGGCCCCGTTACTATCGAAGGTGGGGGTGATCGTTTCGATGATGAATTTTTACGGCGTTTCATCTCTTTTAAAACGGGCGATTTTTTCTCTCATAAAGAACTGCATCGCAGTCGCATCAACTTTTACCAGTCGAGCCGCTTTAAAGAAGTCCTTATGGAGCCGCTGATTGAGGAGGCCGAAGGCCTTAATGTTCCGGTTCGCGTTACGCTGGTTACAGGCAAACAGCAACATTTTCGTGTGGGGGTTGGTTACGGGACCAACACGGGTGCAAGGGTCACTCTTAATTATGAGAACACCCAGGTTAGTAAGCACCCGCACGTGTTTAACTTTGACGCTCTTGTGGCTGAGGACACTCAGCTTGCGGAGGCCCGTTACACAATTCCTCGACCGGGTCATGTCGAAAACAAAATTATAAACAGATACGGTGTGTTACGTGAAGACCTGGACGCTTATGACACTAAGATTCTTTATACCGAGTTAGAGTCTCGGCATGGTCTGAACAACGATACGATCGGCTCTGTTTTTGTGCGCTACTCACTCGAAGACAGTGATATAGGAGATGACGACAACCTCTCACACCTTCTGACACCCGGAGTACGCTTTTCTTATCGTTCGTACGATGACCTGATCAATCCCAAAAGTGGCTACCAGCTTCGCATGGAAGTACGCGGCAGCTTCGAAGAACTTATTTCTGATACGACCTTTAGCCAGGTGATTGCGGGCGGCAGTTTCATGTGGCCGCTCGGCAAGCGTTTTACCCTGCACAGCCGGGTAGAAGGAGCAACTACGTTCTTTAAAGATGAATTTTCTGAAATCCCCGCATCCATGCGCTTCTTTGTCGGCGGCAATAACAGCGTGCGTGGTTATGACTATAAGTCGCGTGGTCCGGAGGACGAAAACGGCGATGTGATCGGTGGTGATTCTATGCTGGTCGGGAGTCTGGAGTGTGAATATGCCTTGACCGACGATTGGGGGCTGGCAATTTTTTATGATGTCGGCAGCGCTTTTGATATCGAGGACAAAGACCCGGACTTTATCAGCGGAGCTGGCATTGGAGTACGGCGTTACACCCTGATCGGGCCAATCAAGATCGACCTGGCGACACGGGTCGGTGAATCAAGCAATAAGGTAACCCTCCATTTGAGTGTAGGTTTCGACATATGAAACGTTGGCTAATTGTCATAGCTGTGCTCGGCCTCGTTTGCGGCGTGGTCTTAACCTCTTTCTCCGGATGGTTGTTAAATACCACTGCCGGAGCAGTGTGGCTGATTGAGACGGCAAGCTCTTCTGCTGGCTTGCAAATGACGGCCGGACGCATCGAGGGACGTTTCTCTGATGAGTTGTCGATCGATGATCTGGTCTTTACCTGGGCAGACGGTCAGATAGTGGTTCACAAGATCAAACTCGATTGGGAGCCTCTCAGTGCATTAAATGGCAACCTGAAAATCCAGCTCCTTGAGATCGATCAATTTGTGATTCAGGATTTCAGCCCGGATGATGAGGAAGGTTCTGAGCCTGGTGGAGAAGAGGAGAATGACATTGGCTTCTCCGCAAGTGACCTCAGCTCTTTACCCAACTGGTTGGTCCTGGAAATAGCCGATCTTCAGTTTAGGGGGCTGGCTTATGAAGACCTGGAGAGCACTGTTACAATCATCGATTCCATCTCCGGTTCATTCATATGGTCGCAGCAACAAATCGTTTCTTCTGCATTCAGCTATCTTTCTCCTTTTGTTAATTTCAAAGGGCACTTTGACTGGGATCTCCTAACCCCTCATCTGGAGATGATCGCAGACGTTCATCTGCCAGCAGAACTGGTCGAGCACCAGCTTTTCAAAGATATCGATGTGCCGGTTGACTTCCCGGGGGTGCTTTCACTCGACGGTGACTGGAATGATTTCTCCGGGCCGGTCAGCTTCGGAATAGAGACAGAAGATATGTCTGCCGTGTGGTTGGCCGCTGATGTGCAAGGCTCTTGGCAAGGTATCTACTTTGACGAGTTAAAGGGCCATTACCTGGGTGGTCGTCTCGATGGAGACCTGGACCTCTGGTGGATCGATTTCTACCGTATGCACGGACAAGTTCTTGGCGCCGGTTTGAACCCTGGCATTTTTCTGAATGACCTTGAAGGCCTCGCCACTCTGGACGTGGTCGGTGAACTTTTTATCCCCTATGATGAAAACCCGCTCACAGCCAGCATCGGTGGTGAAATTATCGAAGCGCAGCTACGTGGTGAAAGCATTTCAGGTGACCTGTCCCTGGATTGGCAATACGGTGATTTGCATGAAGTCGACATTGATCTGAGTAGCGCTCAATCGCGTTTGTTTCTTCAGGGTAAGCCGTCGGATCGTCTTGATATTGAGGTTTCCATAGATGATCTGAGTTTCGTCTATGCTGAACTTGCCGGTCAGCTGAACAGCACCGGTTGGTTGCGTTGGGCTGATGATTATCTGACCGGAGACCTCAACGGGACAGGGTCTGATGTCGTCTGGCATGAGACTTCCCTGGAAAACTTCAATTATCAGGCGAGTCACCTGAAGGTGCATTCACCGATAGAAATCGTTATTGATGGCAAAGACCTGCATCATGAAAACCTGCAGAGTGACCTCCTGTATGCAGAAGTGTCCGGCTCTTTGGAAACTCACAATCTGTTGGTCACGCTGAACGATCAAACGGGACAACTAACGACAAAGTTGGCCGGCAGTTACCTCGATGACGTCTGGCGGGGAGAATTGACCGCCCTGGAAGCCGTGAGCGCAACGCTCGGCTCCTGGGCTCTTGTGGGGCCCTCAACCCTGGAATGGATGAATGGAGGCCTCTCTATTAAGGATTTCGCTGTTAAGGGGCAAAGGGGAGGGCGTGTCACGCTTGAAATGTCAGATCTGGGTGCCTCTGAGTCTTCAAGCCTGAATCTTGACTGGAACGATATCCAACATGACTGGCTGACATATTTGCAGCCTGAATTGAATGTGTCCGGCAAGAGCTCGGGACAGTTCTTTATGGAAATGGTTGATCAGCAACCAGTCTCTCTCAATGCGCAGATGTCCGGAAACCTCAGCCTGCAAAATGCTTATTCCCCTCTCGACGTTCCTTCAACAACCCTTGAGATGACCTGGGTAGATACTGGCCTTGACCTGGATCTTAGCGCAGAGACAGACAGCGGAGAGCATTTTGAAGCCTCTGCTGATTCGTCCCGTCCGCCGAGCTGGCAATGGCCACCTGAACAACTTTCATTTGCGATGGGCTGGCAAAATATTGATCTGGACAGACTCAGTGCCCTCCGCGAAGAGATGGAAGTGCAGGGCCGTAGTGATGGTGATATCCAATTTGAAATTATCGATGGTGCTCTACAGCAGGCCAAAGCCAAAATCACTGCAGAAGGCCATATGCAGGAGAATTCACAGACTGTAGGGTTCAGTTCTCTTAACACCGACCTGCACTGGGATCAAAAAATCTTACAATCGGAGACTCTGATCAAAGGTGCTCATGATGGTCAAATCTCTTTGAAAATGTCCTCGACAGCTGATCCAAATTACAGCTGGCCGGGGACAGGAGACGTTGAGCTAAAGATTAGTGACTTTGACCTGCGCTCGTTTATGCCATTTCTTGAGGTCGAGTCTGTTCTTGTCGGTGCCGTGCGCGGCGAAGCCAGTGGCTCCTGGCATGACAATGGAGATGTCTCATTTAATGGACAGTTCGGGGCGGTCGATGATGACCTGTCTTGGCGCCTTCAGGATGGACAAGTGGGCGGTTCTTTTAAACGTGCCGACTTGAACTGGCAGTGGCAGGGAAGTCAGCTGGAGGGCCAACTGGTGTTGCAACTGGCAAGTGGCGCTGATATCCAGGGCCGTTGGCAACTGCCATTTTCAGCTCATTGGCCTGTTGATTTTAAAACTGAAGGCCCTCTCAAGGTTGACCTTAAGGGTGAAGCGCAACTTGCCGAAATAATACCTTTTATTGCCCCTGGCGTGTTTCAGGATATTCGGGGTAGCTTTACGACTGATCTGAATATTTATGGTTCTTTAAAATCGCCTCGATTCTCCGGAACTCTGGACTTGTTGGATGCCGGAGCTTATCTGCCGGTAACTGGCGCGACTATAGATGATCTGCTACTGAGAGTGTCTATGAGTGATGATGAAATTCACCTCAATAAACTTTTTTTAAAGGTTGGCGAGGGGGAGTTGAACGGAACAGGCCTGGTCGAATTTGATCGATGGCAACTCGAAGGTTACAGTCTTGCGTTGCATGGAGAGCTCCTCCACCTATATGATTTTCCGGAATTACAGCTTTTCTGTAGCCCCGACCTTACGCTGTCAGGGGATCTCACCGGTGCGAGAGTGAGAGGGAATATCCTAATTCAAGAAATGAAACTGATTGATAACACATCAAAAGAGGAGCTCTTACCTAGCAATGATGTGGTTATCTCTGGCGAAGACCATACTGATCGCGAGAAATTAACTTTTGATGCAGATATTCAGGTCGTGGTCAACCTGGGAAAGAAAGTCAAGGTCCGTACCGCTGGGGTAGAAACAAGACTCGAAGGCGGCGTTACAATCGGCAGAGATGCGGGCAAACACTTGGCCGGTTGGGGCGAGATCCGCTTGGTTGAAGGCATTTACAAAGCCTACGGGACAAACCTTGGAATCAAGCAGGGGTTGATGACTTATAATGGCGGCCCGCTTGAGAACCCTGCCCTGAGGGTTTTCGCTGCGAAAGATATCGGCATGGTCCAGGCCGGGGTCCACATTACTGGAACGGCCCAAAATCCGGTTGTTACATTAGCTTCAATTCCTGCCATGCCGGAGCGGGATATCCTTGGTTATCTCTTCATGGGCAGGCCTATCAGCAATGATAGCGAGGGAGGAGACGCTCTGGCCATCGGTGTCGGCGCTCTTATGCCCAATTATGGCGATACTTTTGCTGATTATGGAGTTGTCGAGCTGGACCTTGATGGCTTGATGAATGATGACGGGGGGGTTCGATTGCGCAAACGTCTGGCTGAGTCCTGGGAGATTAGCTCGACCTTGGGTACAGAAAGTGGGGTCGATCTTTATTATATCCTTGTTGTTGACTAAACTAGCAGCTTGTCGGACTTACAATGAGCTGGCTGGTAGAGACATTCAGATCCTTATAGG
>JAAXQF010000617.1 GCA_012974435.1 Desulfuromonadales bacterium
AGTGAGAGAGAGCACCTTGCCGTAAGCCTTGGCCGGTGTGTGCGAGGCCGCGATAATGTTATCGGCGATCTTCTGCGGCACGTTGCAGGCCTGGGCGAACCGGGCCGCGATCGGAGCTGTTTCATGCAAGATAAGGTCGGCTCCCTTGGCGTTGTCCACAAAGAAATGGTTGGGATTGGTGTCACCTGACCAGACAAAGGAAAGGCCGTTCCAGTCCAGCCTATAACTAATGGCGCCGTCAATGATGTGCAGCGCCGGCCAGTGTTTGATAGTAACGCCGTTCTTCTTGTAAGCGATGCCGGGATTCTTGCGGTAATCCAGCTCATGGGTTTCGATCTCATAGGCCCTGTCGACGGGAACGCAGGTATTGAAGCTGACGGTGTGCCACTTCGTGAACTGCTTGAGCCCTTCGATCACTGAGTTCAAGCCGAGCTCAGGCTTCTGCCCGGATGGGCCCCAGATCTCGAGTGGTGTGAAGCGGTCCCCACCCGATGGACCGAAACAGTAGAGGGCTGCCAGGTCGGTCATATGATCCATATGCAGGTGGGTGAAGAACATCTTGGCCATGCGGCTGTAAGGGATGTTCAGCGAGTTGTAATTGATGAGTGTGCCCTGGCCCATGTCGAAGACGAAGGAGTCGCCGTTGCCGAGTTCCACGAAAATAGAGCATGCCGCCTGCGCTCGCCGGACAATATTGCCCCAGCCGGAGCCCAGTATCGTGACCCGCATCTCGTCTGATGCAAGTTCTTCGCCCGGATAGAAGTACAGGTCAGGTCTGGCAACAACGGTTTTAAGAGATGTCGTTCCTTTAGATTTCGTTTGGGTTGCTGCAGACGCAGAAGATGCCTTTACGGCTGCCCCTGCCAATGCGGCACCAGCAACAGCGGCACTGGTTTTTAGAAAGGTTCGGCGGCTCGTCTCAGATTTTAATGCTTGTTGTGATTGACTGTCCTTTTTGCTCATGATTCCTCCTTTCCATTGCTCTTTAATTAAGAAAAATAAATGATTAAAAACTTGTGTAGCGTATTAGCGTGGGTAGGTTGATGTCTAACTGAATATTTAATAAAGGTTGATTTAAATTCGATTAACGTGGTCATAAATCAAGACCACTTGTCGCAACCCAACAGTATAGTTTCTAAATAAACGTTGCGGTTTTGTCAACCACCATTCAAAAAAAAATATACAAGATATTGTGGTTTACCTTTTTCTTGGCGAGCAGGTGATATATTGAGACTATGCTAGAAAAACCAAGAGCTTGATAGCGTGACGAAATTACAGTTAGTTGAACCGCTATTGTTTGGTGATACGATATTATGTTATCACCGAAAAATCAAGCAGCTGATACTTGGACGTTATTGCAGATATCACCAGCCATACCTATTCAACTACTTGTCGGATGATAGAACTTTTTGAGGTCTCAAAAGGTGCAATTAGATCAGTCGGTTTTTGTCATTTCAACTGATCCTCAAGGAATTTTATTTTTTGTTTTAACTCTTTTTCCTGCTTCCAGCCTTCTGTCACATCTCTTAAAATCGCTACTGTACCAATAATTTCATTCCGATGGTTCCTAACAAGCAATATGGTAAATTCTACTGATATGGTACTTCCATCCTTTCGTATAGCTGGCACTTTAAGCAACTCACTGCCGTAACGGCTTTCACCCGTCTCCATCACTCTTAAATAGCCTTTCCAGTGCTGCTCACGCAATTTTTCCGGAACGATAAGATCTAAACTCTTACCAATTGCTTCTTCGCTCGTGTAACCGAAAATTGTTTCGGCACCCGAATTCCATAGCTGTATATTTCCATCTTGATCGGCAAACAAAATACCATCCTGGGCAAAATCGACTATCTGTTTGTATATCCACTCTCGATCGGTTAAAGTCATTATGGTTTTACTCCTTCCATATAATTTCTATTGCCCTTTAAAAGACTGTTTCTTTTCTGTATAACTATATCATAAAAATCAAAAAGGCAAACCTTCCCAAAAGGATATGCCCTATTGATAAACGATATCACAATGTTTTAAGGCATTAAAAACCTGGCTGATATTGCAGCAATCGAGACAACTATCGTTTGGTGATACGGTATTG
>JAAXQF010000305.1 GCA_012974435.1 Desulfuromonadales bacterium
GGCTGATCCCGACATTGCGCAAGAGTCTACTGCGCAAACGGGCTGCCCATGGACGGACAGCCCGTTTGCGTTTCCCGCTCGAGAGGGCAATAAATCTCCGGGATGAATGTCTGGTCACTCAAGGGGGTGCACGTAGCCGATCTCAGGCTGTAGTTCTGGCAGCGCGATCGGTTCCGGGGTCAGGCCCTCGTAAGGGATCAAGCTGGATGACGTTGAGGCGAGCTCGTTTCTTGACGTCGCCGTCGACGACGTACCAGTGCGCCTGCTTGATGTCGGTATGGGCGAACATCTCGTCCTTGGCGATTGAGTATTCGGCCCAGCGTGAGCGCGATTCGAGATCCATCGACGAGAGCTTCCAGCGCTTGGTCGGGTCATTAACGGATTTCTGCGAATAATAAATCCGTCCCCTTTTTTGTCCCTTTTTTGTCCCTTTTTTGCTATGTCATTAAGGGATGGCTAGCCCCAATGAACTGGCCGCGGCCCCGATTCTACTGATGCGAAAGTATCCCGCCATGATTCAGCCCGTAAAAATTCTGGCGACCTGATCGTTCAATAAATTCTCCAGCCTTTCATCTGAGAATATCCGGACTGTAATCTGCGGATAGAACATTGCAGCCGCCTGTTTTAACGGGTTACCGGTTATGGGTTACGGCCTTTCTCTGTTTTACAAGCCCGTCTGAATGGCCTATATTGCTCGAGTTATTTTGTTTTGTATTTGGAGGGTGATGTGGTTTGCGGGAGAAGAGACGTTTGACGAAGAGATGACCGTCTGTATTGGTGAGTTCGAGCGGACGTTTTTTTGTTTTTTGGGCTGAAGGTCAAGTTTGCGACTTTGCGCGCCTGACACCATTCCTTCCATTTGAAAAGGCAGCGCCGTTGAACGCCGTTGAAATTGAAGAAGCCATATCCTTGTTAGCTGATCAGGGGTTTAATCCGTCTGAGTTTCCGTTTGCTTTTTTGGAGGCCTTTGGCAACAAGAAGGCGACAATTGATCGCTTAAAAAAAGGCAATACCAACTCATCCGATATCGAAGGCGGCGTGCTACAGCGCAACAACATCCATATGGCCGTTTGCGCCGAGGGTGAGGTCAGCATCACGTTGACTGCGCTTAGAGAAAGCCCTGTCTCTACCAAAGGGAAAGTCAAGTTCATTTTGGCGACCGACGGAACCACACTGGAGGCCGAGGAATTAGCCTCCGATGTGCCACCTATTGCCTGCACCTATAAGGAATTCCCAGATCATTTTGGTTTTTTCCTGCCTTTAGCGGGAATATCTACCGTTAAACAGGTCCGTGAAAGCTCCTTTGATATAAAGGCGACAGGACGACTAAATCGTCTTTATGTAGAGCTTTTGAAAAACAACCCGGATTGGGGCACGGCCGATCGCCAGCACGACATGAACCATTTCATGGCACGGTTGATTTTCTGTTTCTTTGCAGAAGATACAGAGATTTTTAGCGGAGAAGACCTGTTTACTACCACCATCAGTCAGATGAGCGATCGTGACTCCTCAAACACCCATGAGGTGCTCAACGAACTCTTCCGTACGATGAACACTAAATATGATGATCGAGCCAGCGCCAAAATACTTCGATGGGCGGATGCCTTTCCCTATGTGAATGGTGGCCTGTTTTCCGGTAGTACAGAAGTGCCAGGATTCAGTAAAATTGCTCGATCCTATCTCCTCCACATCGGTAGCCTTGATTGGAAAAAGATCAACCCCGATATTTTCGGTTCGATGATTCAGGCGGTAACAGATGATGAAGAACGAGGTGCATTGGGGATGCACTACACTAACGTTCCCAACATCCTCAAAGTTCTGAATCCGCTCTTTTTGAATGACTTGCGTGCCAAGCTTGAGGCAGCGGGAGACAACTCTCGCATGCTGCTCAATCTCAGGAAACGCATGGCTAAAATTCGCGTTTTTGATCCTGCTTGTGGCTTTAATGTATTCAGTCGCATTTTATGCTTCCTCAACGGTGAGTAAATAATTCACCTTGTTTACCATGCCACGATTTTCCGGAGTATCTTCACTGTCTCTTATACACATCT
>JAAXQF010000311.1 GCA_012974435.1 Desulfuromonadales bacterium
TTACGATAGGCCTCGGAGCTGATCTCCTTAAGCTCGCGCTCCATCTGGCCGAGGACATCAGCCTTCTCGCCCTCACCTTCGGAGCGATACTGAGCGGCAACCTTCTTCCGCTCGTTGATCATACGCTCGTAAACCCGGGTACGCACCTGCTCAACATAGTTAATGCGTTTGATCTGCACATCGAGCAGTTCAATGCCGTAATCAGGAGTATTGGCACGGGCCTTATCGAGGATTCCCGCCATAATCTCCTCACGACCGACCAGGTTCTCCTTGGCGACTACGACACCTTCTACCTCGAAGCGTTCTTCGCCGCTGCCTTCTTGGGCCTGGTAATCACTACCGCGAACCAGTTCCACAAGCAGGCGACCGGAGACGGCATCACGAACCACGGAGTCGATGATATCATCAAGACGACTCATGGCACCGCGTTCGGTGGCAACAGTGGTATAGAAAAGAAGTGGATCCTTGATGCGCCAACGAGCCGTGGTATCAATCCAGATGAACCTCTTGTCCTTGGTCGGTATCTGGTTCGGATCACCATCCCATTTCAGGATACGTTTTTCAAAGCGGGTGACCTTCTGCACAAAAGGCATCTTGAAGTGCAGACCAGGCTCGGAGACATCACCCACCGGCTTACCAAACTGGGTGACGATCGCCTGCTCTGCTTCGTTAACCACGTAGAGGCCATCCACGCCGACAAAAAGCGCAGCAATGATAATGACTAAGATAATAGGTGCTTTCATTATTTGACCCCTCCTTCCAACGCCTTACGCAAGGGCAGCAACGGTAGCGCTCCAGCATTTTGGGCGTCCATAACATAGATTTCATCCAAGCGAGGGAGGACTTCTTCAAGTGTTTCCAGGTAAATTCTGCTCCGGGTCACTGAAGGCGCCTTGCGATATTCAGTCAGCAGGGCAAGGAAACGGTTGGTCTCACCGCGAGCCTTGTTGACACGCTCAACGGCATAACCTTCTGCCTCCTGAAGTACTTTCTTGGCCTCACCACGGGCGCGGGGGACCTCTCTGTTAAACTGCTCACGGGCCTGGAAGATCAAACTTTCACGCTGCTGCTCAGACTCGTTGACCTCGTTGTAAGCAGCTTTGACCGGATCAGGCGGAGTCACATCCTGGAACTTGACTGTGACGATGCGCACACCGATGTCATAATTATTGAGGGTTGATTGCAGATCTACCTGGATTTCATTGGCCAGCAAGGCGCGCTCGGTGGTCAAGACCTCGGTAACGTTAGCGTTGCCGATCGCCTTACGCACCATGGCCTCAGCGATGTCACGGATGGTTCCGACGGGATCTTTGATACGGAAAATGAATTTGAAAGGATCAGAAACCTGAAATTGGACAATCCACTCGACGTCACTGACGTTCAGATCACCGGTCAAGGTCAACGACTCTTCTTCGAGTCCTCTCTTGGTGTAGGTAGAGCGAACGTCGGGCTTGACGGTACGAAAGCCGAACTCTTCTTTCAAAACACGCCCGGTCTGCACCAGGTAAACCCGGTCAACGCCGAGAGGCATTTTGAAATGCAGACCCGGTTCCGCAAAGCTGTCGAATTTGCCGAACCGTAGTACGACGCCAGTCTCTTCCGTGTCGACCTCGTACATACTGCTGTATCCGCCAACAAGGATCAAAAAAGCTATGATCACTACCGGCAAGAAGCCCTTTTGCTGGCCAAATTTTTTCTTGAAATGGTTCTTGATCTCGATGACTTTCTTTTCAAAGTCTTCACTCGAGGGACCATTGCCCCAATCCTGCATTGTAGCCTCCTGTATTTCCAGTAAAAGTTTGTCTAAACGTTTCCCAGAATGGGAAAGCTCAACATTCCAGGTAAGATCATCAGTCTAACAGATTTATAGACGGACACAAAGTCTACAGCGACCGGAATTACGCCTCTGCCGCGCTGATTCCCGCGAGGTATCCGGTCGACCAACACTCCTGCAAGTTGAAACCACCGGTAGGACCATCGAAGTCGATCATCTCACCGGCGAAAAAGAGATTCTTCATCAGCTTCGAGCGCATGCTGCGCATATCGATATCTTTCAGGGAAACGCCCCCTGAAGTGATAATC
>JAAXQF010000034.1 GCA_012974435.1 Desulfuromonadales bacterium
GAATTAAGCGTAGACAGGAATACTGTAGGCCGTAAGCCCGAGGCTGAAGTGATTGAGCTCCGTAAATAATATCGTTTAGGTAGGCCGATGAGTGTGTGCCACGAGCACAGGCTGTTGCGTAAGCAACGCTTGTGTGCGCTGCACAGAAGATGAGGGTAGGCCCCTCGGAGCCGCCTTACAGGAGGAGGCTTCAAACCACCTTAAGCTGCGAAGGTAAAGAGCCTTGGTGGTGAGCGTTAAGGAAAAGGCAAAGCATGACTTTGTCAGGTATGTGTTATGGAGACGAATGTAAATGAACCTTTGATGACGTGTCGAAAGCGTAGTGATGATGTCAAAACCGAGGGGGAGTCGTTAACTCGGGATAAGTTTGGGGGAAGACCTGTTTACTGCCCAAGCGGCATCCGGCATGGAGAAGGCGTGAACTTAACACAGGCTTTTGTGTGGAACGTGGGAACCTGTCGCCTCGATGTAAAGGGAGAAACTCAAGCAGAGACCCTGCAAGAGTCTGAGTACCGATGCGAGGCACAGGGGCGGATGGCCCCGTAGTAGTGATGAAGGCGCTGTAATGGCGCTGGAGCGAAGGGGGTCAGTTATTCAGTTGAATTTAACTATCAACCACGCAAGTGGGAGGAATTTTTGAAGACAACAAAACCATTTGAGATTTCCAAGCATGACGTTGTGAGGGCATGGGAATTGGTCAAAGCCAACAAAGGCGCCCCTGGCGTTGATGGTGAGACCATTGAGCAATTTGAGTCAAATCTCAAAGGTAATCTCTATAAGCTTTGGAATCGCATGTCATCCGGTAGTTATTTCCCTCCGGCAGTAAAAACGGTAGCAATACCGAAGAAAACGGGCGGGGAAAGGAAGCTGGGCATACCCACGGTTTCTGATCGGGTAGCTCAGATGGTGGCAAAGTTGCACTTTGAGCCGCTGGTAGAACCGCATTTTCATGCGGACTCCTACGGCTACAGGCCGAACAAATCAGCACACATGGCGCTGGAAGTCACCAGAAAACGGTGTTGGCGCCACAATTGGGTGCTTGAATTTGATATTAAAGGCCTGTTTGACAACATTGACCATCAGCTACTGATGAAAGCGGTGAAGAGGCATACGGATAATCGTTGGTTACTTCTGTATATCGAGCGCTGGTTAACGGGGCCGATTCAACTAGAGGGTGGCACGACAATTAGCCGCAAACGAGGTGTGCCTCAGGGTGGTGTGATTAGCCCAGTATTATCGAATCTGTTTATGCATTATGCTTTCGACAAGTGGATGGAAAGACACTTTCCGGGCAAACCCTTCTGTCGGTACGCCGACGATGGGCTTGTTCACTGCCACAGTGAAGCAGATGCGAAAATGGTAAAGGACGCACTGGCGAACAGGTTGCAGGAATGTGGCCTGGAAATGCACCCTGAAAAGACGAAGATTGTTTACTGTAAGGACGATGATAGGAGAGAGGAACACGCTGTCACGAGTTTTGACTTCTTGGGTTATACATTTCGCCCAAGACGGTCGAAAAACAAGTGGGGTAAGTACTTCATTAATTTCAGTCCAGCGATGAGCGCCACGGCAGGAAAGGCGATCAGGCAAGAAGTGAGGCGTTGGAAGTTGCATTTACGCAGCGACAAATCACTGCTTGATCTGGCCCACATGTTTAGGGCAAAGATCCAAGGGTGGATTAATTACTATGGACGTTTTTACAAATCAGCCATGTACCCGACGCTGAAGCATATCAACCGCAAGCTTTGTTTGTGGGCGATGAGGAAATACAAAAAGCTTAAACACCACAGAAGACGGGCGGAGCACAGGCTTGGGGATATTGCTAAAATGCATCCCGGCATGTTTCCGCATTGGAAGCTGGGTGTGAGGCCGATGGTTGGATGATGGGAGCCCAGTGAGCTGAGAGGTTCACGCTGGGTTCTGAGAGCAGCCGAGGGGGAGGTTCCCTTGGCTGACTCACCTGGTGATTTGCTGCGAGTACGAGTGTGATGCCCTGCGAGTGCGTAAAGCGCTCGGGGGTCGACTGGCCCGGTACAAACTTGCTCTGAACGAGCAAAAGACCCGGTTGGTTAACTTTGCCAAAACCAACGGCAAGCGGTTGCGCAGTAAGTTGAAGGCAGTCAATACCTGGGGCAGATTAGTCCGCAGTCAGTTTCCGCTGAAACACATCTGGGCCGTTTTCTGCTCGAAACTGAGGGGTCACATCCAATATTACGGAGTGTCCTTTAATTTCCGGGCGATACAAACCTTCCAGATGAAAGCGACGCGGATTCTGTTCAAGTGGCTAAACCGGCGCAGTCAGCGCCGATCGATGAACTGGGAGCAGTTTGCCTTATATATCAGGGCCAATCCGCTGCCGAAGGTTACGATCTGCCATGCGCTGTTCTAACTCACGCCCTGTGGCAACGTGAATGGCTTTGTCTTGAGCCCATTGCCTGAATTGGGCACGATGGGTTCTAAACGGGGGGGAGCCGGGGCGACCCGCTCCTCTACCAGCTCCACCCACAGGCGCGTGTGTGTGAAAATATTTCTACAACTTCAAGAGGTTTAAAAAATGATTGAGTGTGAATTTCTAGTACAGGAAAACAACTTTGAATCCGCCACGGAACGTAAGCTCGAGGAGGGAACAAAAGAAGTCGTAAAGAATATTTTTAACACGGATGCCAGCATATCCTGGAAAACAGTGTTAGAGGGTAATGGATTTTCGGCGGGAGAAGGAGGATCCAAGTCTTCACTGCTCCTTTTTGTTGTTCCAAAAGATACGAAGGACGAAACAAGAACCGAGCTCTTGACGGCGGTTTGCGCTTTGTGGGTCGAGACAGGGGGTTGTCACAAAAATGATCTTATGATCAGCGCCTTCGATGATAACTTACTTAGCTAATTCTACTGGAGAAACGGATATGCCACTTTATAGAGTATTTACCAGAAGCGACGAGTTTGACCAATCCACCAAATTGAGTGTTGCCAAATCTATCACTGATACACACTGCGGACTCACTGGCGCACCGAAAGAGTTTGTCCATGTTTTCTATATTGAATCTGATCAAGTAGAAAAGGGCTCCGTCGAGGTATTGGGTGCCATAAGGTCGGGGCGCTCAGAAGAAGTCGAGAATGGAATCATCCGAAAGATTCAGGACGCCCTCTTGCAGAGCGCGGACATACCGCGAGACAAGATAAAAGTAGGGCTTATGGGCGTACAAGCCAAATGGGTTATGGAAGCTGGCGCGATAATGCCAGAACCCGGTGAAGAAGCGGATTGGTTTGCGCAACACCATCGCTGAAAACGACTCTGGCTGAGTGAACTTTTCAGAACCCTATCCCTTCTATCGGCACCTGATTTCCGTCTTCCCCGATGGATTTCCGCGCCGCTGCAAAGGCGATACTGTCCGCGTTGTCGATGATACTACCGTTGGGCAACTCGGTAGTACGGGCACTGATTTCGAGCATCGATCTGCCAAGATCGGGAGAGCTTATCACCATGTTCCCGGGCCGCAACAAAAGCTCGCCAAGGTAGTTAAACACAGTGGCATTTTCACTGGCGGGACGGATATAAGCGAAGGTTCGCAGGGGGTCGGTTCAGCGAGGGCGGCAACCTCGAAGGGGAGTCGATACCCTGCTGCGGCGCCGCGCGTGTGCCGAACCGAGCCGCACGACCGGGACGACGGAGCCGGTTCGATGG
>JAAXQF010000510.1 GCA_012974435.1 Desulfuromonadales bacterium
GGTTGGTGTTTCTCTGGCTTTTGGTCTAACGGTGCTGACCATGGCGTTTGCTATTGGTCACATCTCTGGCTGTCATTTGAATCCGGCTGTTTCTGTTGGCCTATGGGCCGGTGGCCGGTTTCCAGCCAACCAGTTGCTCCCGTACATCGTTGCTCAGGTCTTGGGGGCGTTGGTTGCCGGAGGCGTCTTGTTTGTGATTGCGAGTGGTCAGGCCGGTTTTGATGTTACTGCTGGTTTCGCTTCCAATGGTTATGGAGCCCACTCTCCCGGTGGCTATTCCATGCTTGCCGCACTGGTCACAGAAGTTGTAATGACCATGATGTTTCTGCTCGTTATCCTCGGCGCGACCGATGAGCGAGCCCCGGTGGGTTTGGCTCCCGTGGCCATCGGCCTGTGCCTGACCCTGATTCATCTGATCAGTATCCCGGTCACCAATACCTCAGTGAACCCTGCTCGCAGCACAGGGGTCGCTCTTTTCGCAGGAGATTGGGCGATAACACAGCTCTGGCTGTTCTGGGTTGCGCCGATTATAGGCGCTCTTCTGGGTGCTCTCGTTTATCGTTACATCGGCAGCTCCGACGACTAGCTGATGAGGGACTGTCCCCGCATGGGGACTGTCCCTTTTTTATCGGATCCCTTTTTTGAGGTCTATCAATGCACCAAGAAATCCTAAAATTCTGGTTCGAAGAGCTTGAGCCGAAGCAGTGGTGGGTCAAAGACCTCGAACTGGATCAATTGATTATCGCCCGGTTCTCAGAAATTCATGATCGCGCATCGCGTTGTGAACTCTCCGGTTGGCGAAAGGATGCTTCCGGGCGACTGGCGGAAATTATTGTCCTGGACCAGTTCTCAAGAAACATGTTTCGGGGCTCGCCTCTCTCATTTGCTTACGATGCCCTGGCGTTGGCTCTGTCACAGGAAGCTATTTCATCCGGTACGGATCAGCGTCTGACACCCGTTGAGAGAAACTTTATCTACATGCCCTTTATGCACAGCGAGTCTTTGCAGATTCATGAAGATGCGGTAGAGCTGTTCCGCAGTAATGGTCAGCAGGGGAATTTCGACTATGAGCTGAAGCACAAGGCGATAATCGAGAGATTCGGTCGTTATCCCCACCGCAATAAGGTCATGGGCAGGGAGTCTACGGACGATGAAATCGAGTTTCTGCAACAGCCTGGATCGAGTTTTTAAAGGAGGGCTCAATGGCTGCTTATCTTATCGGACAGATAAAGGTTAAAGATCAAAACCTTTGGAATGAGTATGTCGCAGGCGTTAAGGAGTCTCTAACTCCTTTTGATGCGGACGTTGTTTTTCGGGGGACACTCCTGGAAGTGCTTGCCGGACAGCAGGATAAGGATCTTGTCGTTGTTATAAAATTTGCCGAGCAGGCTGTATTGAATGACTGGTTCACCTCAGAAAAATATCAATCATTGATTCCACTGCGAGATGACTCCGCTGACGTTGTCATATCAACCTATCAGGTGTAAATCCTCCGGACGGCTGTAACGCTATCCTGCTCATTCCGTTGACATCACAGAACCTTCAGTGTTTCATAGCTAAACAGTCTCATTCACTCTTGCTCAGGAATCCTTCATGGCCGTCGACCAGGCACAAAATAAAAACTGGATTGAAACAATCATTCGCGATTTCTGTGCTTCGTCGGCCAACAGTCTGGAGAACGGCACGGGTGAGCCCGCCTGGGAGTTTCCCCATTTCGCCTATGCCCGGGGCGACGATCCTCTTTTTGCGCAGTTGAAAAATGATATAGGCGAATTTTACTGGACTCCTGAAGATGCTTTCCAGTTGGCTTATCCTGGCGATAAAGTTGCCCCGTCGTCACTAGCGGTTATCTGCTACATCCTACCCCAGACTAAAGCGACTCGCGTTGACCAGGCGATAGAGACGGAATTCCCTGCCGAGCGCTGGGCGCGTTCTCGTTTTCATGGTGAGGAGTTCAACTGTGCCTTACGTTTACATCTGGCTGAGCGATTAACACAGGCTGGCTACCCTGCGGTGGCACCGGAACGCCTGCCCGGTTTCGATTATCGCCAGAGTGAACGTTTCGGGATTGCTTCC
>JAAXQF010000492.1 GCA_012974435.1 Desulfuromonadales bacterium
TTTTTCAAGTGCCTGCTTGGCATCTTCAAGCTGCTTTTTCTGCTTATCGACCGCCCCCTGCAGGTTGCGCGCGCGTTTCTGTTGCTCGGTTGCGGTGAAAGAGTCGGCACAAGCCCGGCCGAGTCGGGAGAATACTTCCTGAACGGCACGCTGCCCGGTCGCACTTTCGCCCGACTTGAACAAACGCTGCAGCAACTCATTCGGTTCGGCGCCAACCTGTAGCACCCCTAGACCGTGACCGTGGACAAATTCGAAGGAGGGATAACGTTCCTTGAGGCTTTCGAACAGCTTGAAAACGCCAAAGTTGCGTTCGCGCACATTGGTGTCGTGCATGACCACAACGGCGCGGTCAGAGAGCTTGGGAAGCCAACTTTCGAAATCGTGGCTCACAGCTTCCAGGGTGTGCAGGCCGTCGATGTGCAACAGGTCGATGGAGCCATCGGTGAAATGGCCGAGGGCATCATCAAAAGTGCTGCGTACCAGGCGCGAGAAACCTGAGTACTGCGCCTCGTTGTGGGCCTTGACTTTTTCGAATACCCTCTCATCATAAAAGCCCGCATGCTCATCCCCTTTCCAGGTATCAACCGAGAAGCAGCGGGTATCGAGCCCCAGCTTTTCGATGGCCTGACAAAAGGCGAAGTAGGAGACACCATAATGGGTGCCAAGCTCGACAAAGACCCGCGGGCGATGTGCCTCGACCAGCCAGAAGGCAAAGGGAATGTGCTCCTGCCACGCAGAACTTTCAAGGTAGTTCGGCCGCCAGAACATCGAACGCTGGGAGAGCGGCTGAATGGACGGTATCGCCATCTCACCGCCAATCGTTTGCAGTGAGGTGTCTGTCGCAGGTTTTTTTGGTTTGCTAGCCATTGTCTTGATCGCCTGTCATGTATGGAGAATAGATCGGTTCGCTTTTTCTGGTGTTTGTGCCGCGTTGTTTGAGAAATTGTTATCTGACACAAAATCAGATTTCTGCATCAGCCAATCTGGACCCTGCACGGTCTTTTTCTGCGAGAATCGGTTGCCCTTCCAGGGGCCAGGCAATTCCAAGCTCAGGATCGTTCCATGCGATGCTGCGCTCGTAAGCTGGGGCGTAGTAATCGGTGGTTTTATAGAGAAATTCCGCCGTGTCGCTTAACACCAGGAAGCCATGAGCGAGTCCGGGTGGAACCCAGAGTTGACGCTTGTTCTCAGCGGACAGATTCACCCCGACCCACTTACCAAAGGTTTTTGATCCCTTGCGGATATCGACGGCGACATCAAAAACCTCACCCGCCACGACCCTGACAAGCTTCCCCTGGGGTTGCTTTATCTGGTAGTGAAGACCACGCAATACACCCTTGGCTGAACGGGAATGATTGTCCTGAACAAAAGGCAGTTTTACGCCAGTCGCTTGCTCCCAAGTGTTCTGGTTAAAGCTTTCGAAGAAAAAGCCGCGCTCATCACCGAAGACTTTGGGCTCGATGATCAGTACGTCTGGGATATCCGTTTTAATCAGATTCATTTCGTCACCCTTTACTCACCGCCGTCGTTCAAAACCATTTGCAGATAGTCCCGATAACTTGATGGGGGGGTATCCTCGATTATGCTTTTCATCTGCGCGTTGTCTATAAAGCCCTTCCTCAGGGCGATCTCTTCCAGGCAGGCAATTTTGAGACCCTGACGCGCTTCAAGGGTGCCGATGAAGTGGCTGGCCTCGAGCAGGCTCATATGGGTTCCGGTATCAAGCCAGGCGATACCCCGTTCAAGCTTCTCGACCAACAGTTCGCCGCGGCGCAGATATTCGAGATTGACGTCAGTAATCTCAAGTTCGCCACGGGCAGAGGGTTTCATCTGCCGGGTGATTTCCACAACAGTATTGTCATAAAGGTAGAGGCCTGGGACTGCAAAATGGGATTTGGGTATGGCAGGTTTTTCCTCAATGCCAATGGCTTTTCCCGCCTTGTCGAATTCCACAACACCGTAGCGTTCAGGGTCAGTGACTGGGTAGCCGAAAACTTTGGCCCCTTTGGTAAATTCACCGACAATGCGGGTCAGTTCCATCTTGCCGTAAAATATATTGTCACCCAGAATCAGACAGACCGGATCATTGCCGATAAACTCAGCGCCAACCAGAAAAGCCTGGGCAATGCCCTTGGGTTCGGGCTGAACCACATAGGTAAACTTCACGCCGAACCGGCTGCCATCGCCAAGTAGTGCCTCAAAACGGGGCGTATCCTGAGGCGTAGAGATGATCAGAATATCATTGATGCCTGCACGCATCAGGGTTGAGATCGGGTAGTAAATCATCGGCTTGTCGTACACCGGTTGCAACTGCTTGCTGGCAACCAGGGTCAATGGATAAAGTCGGTTACCTGCGCCGCCAGCGAGGACGATGCCTTTTTTAATTCCCGCCATTATTTGTCCCTCCTTGATTCAAGTATGGTACTTGAAGCTAATTTCGTTGTTCTTGCTTTGATGTAAGTCGATAAACTGGTTTGCCAATCGGGGATCACCTGTCCGGTGACCTGATTATATTTATCTTTGGAAAAAACCGAGTATGCCGGACGCGGGGCGGGCAGAGGGTAGTCTTCGGTTGCAATCGGAAGAATCTTTTGGGTTTTTATAGGCTCTCCAGCCTTGCGCGCCAAAGAGATTATTTCCGTGGCAAACTCATACCAACTACATGAGCCGTTATTTGAAACATGATAGGTGCCGTAAGGGGTAATCGCTGACGGGTGACAGTTGCCAAGCGACAGCAGGCTAAAGATTGCCGCGGCCAGATCATCGGTGTAGGTCGGTGAACCGACCTGGTCGGCAACGACCCTCAGTTCATCCCGCTCCCTGGCAACCCGGATCATAGTTTCAACAAAGTTGTTGCCGCCCGGCCCGTAGAGCCAGCTGGTGCGGATGATGAAGTATTTGTTCAGGCCACTCTGTGCGATGGCCTGTTCGCCCACCAGTTTACTTCGACCATAGGCGGATTGCGGCGCAACTGCGTCACTCTCAAGATAGGGCTGCTGTTTTTTACCGTCGAACACATAGTCCGTGGAGATATGCACCAGTGTGGCGCCGATCTCTTTGGCCGCTACGGCCAGAAACCCGACCGCTGCGCCATTGACCGCAGTGGCGAGTTCTTCCTGAGTTTCGCAGGCGTCGACCTGGGTGAAGGCGGCGCAGTTGATAATTACATCGGGTTGGAGATCCGCAAGAGTCGAGAAGACATGCTCTCGATCGGTCATGTCGAATTCGGGCAGATCGTAGCCGTGGACAAGATAGCTCTCGGGACATCTGTGTTTAATCGCTTGAGCCAGCATTCCCTTGGCACCAATGAGCGCTATTTTTTTTCTATCGGTTGCCATACATCTCCTCATAGTAATTTTGATAAGAACCATCAAGAACCGCAGAAATCCACTCGGGATTGTCGAGGTACCAGTCGACGGTTTTCAGGATACCCTCTTCGAAAGTGACCGCCGGGCTCCAACCGAGTTCTTTTTTGATTTTGCTCGCATCAATGGCGTAACGCCGATCATGGCCAGGCCGATCGGTGACGTAGCGGATCAGGGTTCGGCGGGCTTCCCCGTCAGGGAGCAAACCGACTTTCTGGTCAAGCAGATCACAAATCGTGGTGACAATCTCGATGTTCTGTTTTTCATTGTTGCCACCGACGTTGTATGTTTCGCCAATGGTTCCATTCAGAACAACCGTCAGGATAGCTTCACAGTGGTCCACAACATACAGCCAGTCACGCACGTTTTTGCCATCGCCGTAAACCGGAAGGTCTTTGCCGTTCAGGGCATTGTTCAAGATCAGTGGAATCAGCTTTTCGGGAAAATGATAGGGCCCGTAATTGTTGGAACAATTGGTCATCAAGATCGGTAGCCCATAGGTATGAAAATAGGCGTTGACCAGATGGTCAGACGAAGCCTTGCTCGATGAGTAGGGGGAACGGGGGTCGTAGGGGGTCTCCTCGGTAAAGTAGCCGGTATCGCCGAGGGAACCATAGACTTCATCTGTAGAGACATGCAGGAAGCGACACTGCGAAGAATCTTTATTATCAGCAAGCCAGTATTTACGGGCAGCCTCCAGCAGGGTGAAGGTTCCGACAATATTGGTCTGAATAAATTCGGCCGGACCGGTGATGCTTCGATCGACATGCGATTCTGCGGCAAAATGAATGACGGTATCGATCTGCTCTTCGGCGAACAATTTCTCGAGCAGGGTGCCGTCGGTAATATCCCCCTTGACAAATCGATACCTGGGATCGTTTGCAATATCTTTGAGATTTTCATGATTACCAGCGTAAGTCAGTTTATCCAGGTTGACCAGTCGGCAATCGGGTAACTGTTGCAAGGCCAGTCGTACAAAATTAGAGCCGATAAAACCACAGCCGCCGGTTACAAGTAGACGTTTCAAACTGTCCTCCGAAATTTAAAAAGTTATGAACAAAGCGATACGTGACGAACTCTGGGTGAATTTATTAACCAGATGAATGCTGACTCGCTAAACGTAAATCACAAATCCAACGCCACCTTAGTCGCCACGGCCACCTGATACAAAATCTGCGAAACATCCTTCAACACCTGCATGTTCTTACTGTCAAACCGTGGCAGCACCAGAACCTGATCACCCGCCGCAATATTCGTATCACCCGCCCGCAAAACTTCACCGTTCGGCTTCACCACCAGGACATGACGTTTGTCGGCACGTTTGGAAAAGCCTCCGGCACTGGCAACATATTTTTTTACATTTTTTTGTCCGTTGAAGACAACGGCCTGCGGCATCAACACCTCGCCGCTGATCAGCACCACATCACTCTTGGCGGGGATAACGACCACATCGCCATCCTCCAAATAGATATCCGCCAGTCTGTCATCATGCCCCACAACCACCGTACCATCGGGCTGGATTTCGCGAGCCTTGGCCACAAACTGGGTAATGAGCTCCGCTTCGCGCACCCGAATATTGGCCTCATCCACCCCCTGCGAGGTGGCGGTCAGGGCGGTCTGCTCCAGCCGTCGCAACGCCTCGTCAAGCGCCTTTTTCTGCTGAATCGCCACGCTACGGCGTTTGATATGAATCCCGTCCAGGTTGGCCAGCTCCGGTTCTACCGGAATATTCTCCAGCAGCTCGAGCAGTTTTGTGCTCTTGTGCACCGGGAAGCGGGACGCGCCGACAATGGCGCCTGAGGCGGCGACCATGATGGTATCGCCGGGGGTGTCGGCATGGAATTCAACGATGTCGCCATCGTCCAGGACCAGCTGATAAAACTCGACCAGCGCCAGATAGGCATTGAACGGGGCCCCACTGCGGGTGCCGATGATGCTGGCATGGGAGGCCCGGTTCTGGATCGTGGTGAGAGCGGCCAACCGCTGACCGTTTATCAGGGCAGCGGCGGGGAATTCAAAGCGGGCGCTGTGCCGCACCTGCCCTTTCGCCATCACTCCGGCTCCACGCTCCCCGACCAGGACCAGATCGCCATCTTCGAGGCGGGGCCGCGGGAGGAGACCTTCGAGGATGAATGGATAGAGGTCTATTTTTTCGATCACTTCACCATTGCGGATGATCCGGATATCGCGATAGCTGCCGCGCTCGGCATCGATACCGCCGGCCAGATCGAGGTAGTAGAGCACCGAATCGGTGGCGCCGCCGGCATAGCGGCCTGGTTTGGCGACGAAGCCGGTGACAAAGACCGCAACAGGTTGGGTATTAAGCAGGTTGGTATAGACCTCAACGTTCTTTTTATAGACCGATTGCACCTTGGTCTGGACCAACGGCCCCAAAGCGGCATGCTTCATCCCGGCCACCGCCACCGGACCGACCTCGGGCAGGAAGAGGTTGCCGCGGGCGTCGACCTCGAGCACGCTGTCGAAGGTGCGGGCGCCCCACAGGCGGACGGCGATGCGATCGCCAGACATGATCCGGTAGTCGGCGTTGAGTTCGTCGAAGGTCCCCTTGGCGAAGTTGCCCTGAAAGAGGTCGGCACCGAAAGGAGCGGGTGTCGGCTCTGGTGCGGCGGTCACGGAAGTGACGGACAGACAAAGGAGGACGAATAGAATATTCAGAATACGCATTTCAAAATCCCGCATGTTCACGAATGGCGGCAATCATCAATGAGACGATGCCGAAAAGGAGGGTGGCACCGCCAAAGGCCAGCAGTGTGGATGACGGACGACGCGGCCAAACCGATTCATCCGGCAAGGTCGGTGGTGAAAAAGCCACTAGGTAGCGACTCTTACCCTCGGCCCGGATGCGAGCCGCCTCAAGCGAGGTCAGGGCCGATACGTAAAGTTTTTCTGCGAACTCACGCTCAACCATCAGCCGTTCGTAATCAGCCATCACATCATTAAGGACGCGCTGATCGGTTCCGGTCAGGCGGCTTTTTTCTGCCACTATCTGGCCCTCGAGGGCGGCAATCCGGGCCTGAAGAGCGACAACCTGGGCACTGTCCTCGCGCATGTAGGAGCGGGCTTCGGCCATCTCGGTTCGCGCTTTGACGGCTTCGCCCTCAAGGTTAGACAGGATTGCCAACAGGGAACCTGCAGCTGCTTGAGGATTGAGGAGATCGCTGTGCTGGCGAAACTGCTTAAGGGTCTCACGGGTCTCTGAGACCCGTTTTTCGGCTGAAGCCATTTCGGTATGGGCCAAAGACAAGGCATCTTGCAGGGCTCGGTCCCGCAGGCGGTTCACCAGCTGCTCACTTTGCTCCAGAATGGCCTGGCCCAGGCTGCGGGCCATTTCCGGAGTATAGGCCCGGATTTTCAAGGTGAAAATGCCCGAAGCCGGATCGAACATCACCTGCACAACCTTTTGGAAATAACTGTGGAATTTTTCGGCCGAAGCATCGGAGGCCAGACGCGTGAAAATATCTGCCGCGCTGGACTGATAATGGCTTCGCAGCTTCAGTTCAGAATCCAGGGTATTCAACAATCCCATGGAGCGGATATAATCCTGCACCACATAGGCATCCGCCGTGGTGGAGCCGCCGCCCTGACCGAAGATTGCCAATAGATCGGTACTCCCGCCCCCCTCGGGTCCGCGCAGGGAAAACCTGGCTTCAGAGACATACATATCTGAAGCCCAAAAGGCATAGTAGAGCCCGACTAGTAGAGTCGGCAGGATGACAAATAATAGGAATTTTTTTCGCAGTGATATATTTTTCAACAAATTTGAATGCCTCAAGCTATTGATTTTCATAGTGCTGTATGGCCTCTTCGACGTCGTCAAAAAAGGTCAATCGCCCCTTATCCAGAACAGCGGCAGCATCACAGTGTGATCGGATTGTGGAAGAGCTATGCGAAACAACCAGCAAGGAAGAATGATCTTTGCGGCGATCGAACTCCTCTTTACTCTTCTTCTTGAAACTCGCATCGCCGACAGCGGTGACTTCGTCAATCAGATAATAATCAAAATCGATCGCCATACTCAGGCCGAAGGCCAGTTTCGCCTTCATGCCAGTAGAGTAGGTGTTGACCGGCATCTCCATGTAATCGCCAAGACCTGAAAACTCATCTACGAAAGCGGTAACTTTTGGAATATCCGCGGCATAAATACGACAGATAAACCGCAGATTTTCGCGCCCGGTGAGGCTGCCGTGAAACCCTCCGGAAAAACCGATCTGCCATGAAACGCTGGCGTTGCGGATGACCTGACCGCTAGAGGGAAGTTCAGCGCCGCTAATCATGCGCAGCAGGGTCGATTTTCCGGCACCATTGCGGCCGAGGATGCCGACATTACGTCCGCGTGGAAAGACAATATTGATATCGTCCAACACCGTTCTTACCCCCCTGGTAGTACGGTACTTCTTGCAGAGATTGCGCACTTCTATCATGTGGCATCATTCAAGAACTGGCGGGTGTATCTTTCCAGTAATAGGCCGCAAGCCAAAGAGACCAGGATGAAACATGCCACATAAGGCACATATATAAAACTACTCTCATACCCGGCAGACATCGCATTACGCAGCAGTTCTATAAGATGAGAAATGGGGTTGTAAAATAGAATGTTGCGCACGTAAAGCGGTGCGGATTCTACAGAAAAGAAAATACCGCTGGTAAAAAAAAGTATTCGCACGACCATGGGAACGAGCAGGCGTGTCGTTGGCCACATCACATTAAACGCAGCGCAAAGCAGGCCAACACTGAAGCCGAGCAACGGTGCTAAGATAATGACAATCAACATAGACATCGGGTCATGAAGGCTGAGATTATAGCCGGACAAATTAGCAATCAGCAGCAAAATTCCCAGAGTAGTACAATAGACGGCAGCGTTCAGCAAGGTACGCGCGACAAGGATGTCCAGGGGGAATACCTGCGGATAACTAAGTAGGGCGCGATTGCCGCTGATTCCGTTCATGCAGCTGGTGAGAGTGTCAGCGAACAGGAGCCAGGGGATAAATCCGCCAAAGAGAAAGATCGGAGTCGATAAGCCATGCGGCGCTGTCATACCGGCAATTTCACGGAGTCCCCAGAAGACGCCAATCTGGAAGGAGGCATTGATTAAAACCCACAGATAACCCAGCTTATGCTTGCCGAACAGGGTCTTGGTTTCGCGTAACATCAGCGCCCAGACCACTCTGCGCTGAATTCGTGCACCGTTTACAATACTGACCATTCGCGCCTCTGCCCATTACCCAAAGAATAAATCATCGAACGTGTCGGGATTTATTCGTTACGATGAATCGAACACAAAGAAACCTAGGAAACCTCTTACAAGAACCAAAAAAAGCCTATAGTACCATACGTTACAATGTCAAGCTTCCTAACTTGAGCCTAGAACTCGTGTTGGCAACTAATAGAAATGTCCGGCTCTGTAGTAAACAAACGGTCCATATTCACCACCCCGGTGGTGGAGAACAGGTCTGGGCAATTTTACTGGTTTTGAGCTCCGCCACTTCGGCAGTTATCCCCTCTCCAAAATTCTGGACACCGTTTTTTGGCCAGCCGCGCAACTGAGGCGGGCCCGCAATAGTGAACACCTTAAAGTTAGGCAGAGGAGTTTAATATTTTACGAAGGCAAACTGCAGCAGGTTGCTTGTAGTGGTTCAATGAATCCGGACACCAATTTAGGTGGTATAATCGCCACCCAACGAGAGGTGTTCAATGAACCAACGATACAGAAGATCATCTACGAAGGAGTTCAAGCACGAAGCAGCCAGCCTGGTTGTTGACCAAGGCTATTCAATGGCTGAAGCCTGCCGTGCAATGGGAGTGGGTTCGACTGCTCTACGCCGATGGGTTCTGCAGCTGCAAGGTGAACATAATGGATTGACACCAAAAGCGCAGGCGCTGGCACCGGAACAGAGACGCATTCAAGAGTTAAAAAAACAGGTGCAGCGGCTTGAAAGAGAGAAATCGATTCTAAAAAAGGCTACCGCTCTCTTAATGTCGGACGAGATGCAGCATTTACGCTGATCGACCAATTAAGGGGGCGTGAAGACGTGAATCGGCTGT
>JAAXQF010000028.1 GCA_012974435.1 Desulfuromonadales bacterium
GTGCAGCACCGCACTTTGGAGTATAAAACCCTTTGGTGCGTTCGTGGCACACTGTTGGCAAGATATATAGCCTTTTGATTAAAGATAATAATTGATATTGTTAATCGGCTTGGCGTTTCAATAAATCAAAACAATGGCAAGAAGTGTTGATTGCAGCTTTTTCCCTAAATGAAGGGATAAAACTGCAAAAACGACGTCTAATAAATTGTTAGGCTGAAAAGGACACCGGATGCACAAAGACAAACCAAGCAAGACGGCGCGGAAGGTTGCTTTGAATATTGTTACGCTTGGGGCAAAGCCCGAAACGGCCAAAGTTTTGCCAGCCGGGATTGTTGATAGCACAGCAGAACTGCTTGTTGCTTCCGGTGCAGTTGGTGAGACCGGGGTCCGGTGGTCACGTTCCCCAAGAATGGTTTCCGTTTATGAGGCGTTCGACTGGATGATGCCGGGCCAATTCGAGGCATTCGCCTATAGAAAGGCATTCTGCGAGGAGCAGGTAAGAGACGGTATTGCCGCAGGCGCTACGCAGGTTCTTGTCCTGGGAGCTGGTTATGACACTCTCGGCTGGCGTTTGGCTGCGAAGTTCGCGGATGTGCACTTCTTCGAGATCGATCATCCGGCGACGGCACGCCTCAAGGCAAAAGGCATAGAAGCGATGGGAAGCCAACGCAATCTCCACCTGATCTCTGAGGATTTGGGTGAACGGGGACTGGTAGATGTACTCGAGGTGGACGAATCGTGGGACAGGCATGCACGAACCGTCATTGTCGCAGAGGGGCTGGTGATGTATCTACCAGAGGCGGCAGTCCAGGATTTGTTCGTTCAATGCGCTGCAATCATCGGCGCCGAAAGCCGAATTGCCTTCAGCTATATCCCTACCGCCGAGGATGGGCGGCCTGATGCAGGTCGGTACACAGGGCTGGTCCTGTGGATCCTCAAGGCTGGCGGCGAGCCATGGCTCTGGAGCATCAGGCCGGAAGAGCTCGGATCATTCCTGCAAAGGTGCGGGTGGGCAAGCTCACCGGAACTAAAGGTGTCCATGGAGAAGCGTGGCGTGGAGCTTTATGCCGTTGCCATCAAATCACGTTAACAAATAAGCAGACGCCCTTCGGAATCTATTTGCAAATAGGAGGCATCATGAGAGTTGAAGAACTGACACAATACGGAAAAACACTTTCGAGTCTTCCCAAAGAAGCTTTGAAGAAACAAGAAAGCATCGTCTTAAGAGAAATCCGCAATAAGTTTGGATTGATCGGCGTCTTGCCATTCTTCATTAGATTGTTCCTGGAACAACGAAGACTGAGAAGAAGATATCCGGAAGCATACCAGACAACGCTTAATCTCGGTGAAACCGCGGCTAAAGGTAGAAGCGCGGCTAAAGAAATCACCATGGTGATCTCAATGTTCAATATCATTGCTAGAAAAGAAGGACGGGAAAATGCCTATGAGTTTGTAAAGGACATTTTTCAAAAGGTCGCCGTATATAGTATGCCCGCTTTGTACCAGATTGATGATCTTCTAAAGTGCGAAGGAGATCCCTTCGATAACTTTGTGAGATTTACTGTGGCCTGGTTTAATGCAATGAATGAAGAGGGCACATGGAAAGTAGAAGACATGACAGAAGAAAAAGACAAACTGTCGTTCACCGTGACTGAATGCACAAACTGCACACTCGGTGAAGCTTATGACTGTCCTGAAATAGCAAAACTCGGCTGTGACCATGATTTGGCTGGATATCCAGTAATCCTTGATAGAGTTAACGCAGAGTTCAGAAGGCCGCATACAATTGCGAAGGGAGATGAGTATTGTGATTTTTCGTTCTACAGAAGAGGCACAGCACCAGACACCGAACATCTGAATAAATGATCGTGAAGGCCTAGCCTAACAACAGCTTCAACTCGGACTAGCTTCTCCGCTGCGCTCCGAAGCCAGCCGGTTAAGCTGGGCGTTATCGATTTTGATTTCTGAAAAGTTAAACATCCTGCAACAAGTGTTAACTTTCCCATCTCATCCCAAAAGCCCCCCGTTTTTGAGTTCGTGACTCCAAAGCCGGGTTGAATTACACTACATGGTTA
>JAAXQF010000030.1 GCA_012974435.1 Desulfuromonadales bacterium
CCTTTGACTTCTCCTTTGTTTGTGCCTCGATAGAAGATTTCAAAGATATGTTTGCGCTCCTGCTCAGAGATACCAGGGCCATGGTCACGTACAAAGAATCTTATTTGCTTTCCTGCTTGTTCTCATCCAACTTCAATAGGATCTCCACTATTGCCAGCATAGCGAAGAGCATTACCGATAAGGTTGTCGAAAATCTGGGTCAAGAAGGTCTTTGGTATATGGATAGGGGGCAATGGGTTTATTTGCAAGATAGCCCCAGCGGTGGATATGTTCGTTTCCAGAGTCTTGATGACCGTCGCCACAACCTCGTCGGTTGAAACAAACTTAATAGGCCTTTCGATGGTTCCGGACTGCGCCAAAGAAAGAAGCCCCTCCATCAAATACAGCATCCCTGTCCCTGCTTTTTCGATCTCTGCCAGACAAGACAAACCTTGTTCGTCTAGTTGCTCCTTGTAATCCTCACGGAGAATTTCAGCGTAGGATATGATAGGAGTAAGGGGATTACGCAAATCATGAGCGACGGTGTGAACAAAGGCATCCAACTCCTCATTTGACTCCCTGAGGCGAATCTCCGCATTTTTACGCTCGGTCAGATCTGAGGCGATCGCCTCAATAGCTATCGGCTTGCCATCATTATCTTTGACCAGAACATTGCGCTGATGAATCCATCTGACCTCACCAGATTTATGTACGATCTGATATTCGTAAGTCAGTGCCATATCGCCAGCGATTAGCCTAGCCCGCTGTTCCTCAAAATAGTTTTTCCAGTCGGGATGAATGCATTTGGCCATTAACTGTGGCGAAGAATTGAATTCACTTGGGCTGTAGCCAAACAGTTCAGTTGAGGCCGGGCTAACGTATTCGTATTGGCCGTCAGGGAGGGACATACGGTAGATCATATCCTTGGCGTTATCAGTCAGAAGACGATAGCGTTCTTCACTTTTTCGCAGAGTTCTCTCAATATTTATGCGGGCTTGATGAGATTTCAACACCTTCTTTAGTGTGGAAAGACCTATTAAGATTGATAATATTGCTCCTGAAAAGACTGCAATAACGGTGAGAATCGAGAAATTCATCTTAGCTTGAGAGGATTGTTGAATAAAACCATCAGCTTTTTTCTGAGCATAAGAAGCCAAGTTTAGCATTTGTTGTGCTAACTCAAATTCGTGGTCAGCTCCTCTACGTTGTGTTATTTGGGCAGCTTTTTTTATGTCTCCATTCTTAACAAGTTGAATGACCTCTGCCCGAATTGGCTCCCATGCGAGAAAAGTTTGCCGTGCCTTTCTCTCAAGTGATTCCCCTTCAGATCCAAGAATCAATTTTTTAATAACATCTAAATTTAAAAGGACTTGCTTTTCTTCAGTTTCAACCTTGTTAATAGCCTGTTCAAACGATTCATGATCTTCAGCCAACACCACATCTTTCATATACCTGTGCATTGAAACAACGCTTACCCGTGCTCTGAGCGCACTATTTGAAACCTTCAAAGGATGATTGTAAACAGTGGTTGTCAGAGAGCCAAGATAGTTTATCTCTATTAAAGAAATAGCTCCGAGGAAGGCAATTAATAATACAATGAGGCCAAATCCTGTATAAATCTGCCTTGTTATTTTAGAACTATGATCAATGCTCATAAAATCAATTTTATGGGTGAAATTGGCTGAAAAGAGAAATTCTCACTAACCCTGAGATATAAGACACTGCCAACCTACAGCAATCGGATGGCAAGATCAAAGAGATGTCTTTCTTGTTTATCCTCTCGCATTGTTTGGAGGGTGTGGAATTGGCAGAAACACGAAATTATTACTGGCCCTGCAATTCAAGAAAACTCCCTCGAATATAGCTAAATTTATATGACCACTCCCACCACAGTGGATCGAGAAGAGACAGTTATCAAAGGGAGGTTATCATGGGCATGAAAGTTGGCTATGCAAGGGTTAGCACTGTTGGGCAGAAACTGGATGTGCAGATGGATCACTTGGCAGACTGTGACCGTATCTTTTGAGAGGAAGCCTCAGCAAGTTCAACCAAAAATCGGCCCGAACTAAAAAATGCGCTCGACTTTGTTAGGGAGG
>JAAXQF010000495.1 GCA_012974435.1 Desulfuromonadales bacterium
AATTTCGCTGATAATGACCGGGTCTTCCGGAAGATTCCCGGATGGGTTGAAAGTTCCAACCAGCACGCAAGGCTCTGGGTGACTGAAATAATAAAGTTTTTCATGAAGCCTGCTTCTCTTGAATTGTTTATCGAGTCGATTGTGGCTGAGGACACGTAGGTTCTTCCCTAACGCACCCTCGGCGGCCAAAAGCTCAATGACCCGACTGTTAGCAGCTTCAGTCCGCGGCTTCCCCTCAATGACAACTCGCACCTTGACGCCCCGCTGACTGGCCTTCAGAAGCGCCTGTGCCAAACCCTCATCCCTAAAATAGTAGGTAACCCAGAGGATCTCACCTCCTGAGGGGACCCCGTGGATTCTCTTTTCAAGGAGATCCCGTAAGAAGCGTTGGGGCCGATCGGGACCTCCCCAGAATAGTTGAAAGGCCTTTCCCGACGTTTGTGCGTGAATGTGTTCGGGGGAATTCAAAATAGCGACATCCTGTAAAAAGAGACAATCTGCTACAAAGACACGTTAATTAATAATCTGATAGTACATTAAATCGAAAATGATCAATGATTCAAACAATTTCTTTCCTTGACAGCAATTTAGAAGTAAGGGAGAAACAATATCCCTGTAGGCCGTTACCCTTTCCCAAAACCAATGAAAATGTTACTGTTCAAGGGTTGTCAATTTGGCTTCAAAAGTACAGGATCAGAGAAAGCGGATAACTCAAAATGCACCTGATGATCAAATTTGCCAGAGATTACCCCAGGCAGACGCTAATGATGTTGCTTGCCCTCATCATGGCTGGAGTCGTCGAGGGTTTAGGACTTACGGCCCTTTTGCCCTTGCTGCAGAAGGCTATTAATCTGCCTTCTGCTCCCACTTCTGATACGTCTTCCAGTGCCGACATTGGCAACGTAATAGATTCAGCGTTATCGTTTTTCGGCATATCCTCTACCATCGGGTCGTTGCTGATGGTCATCATGCTCGGAGTCTTTTTAAGAAGCCTCATGATTCTACTTGCCGACCGAAAGGTCGGTTACACGGTTGCCCACGTCGCCACCGATCTTCGCCTCTCACTGTTGAGAGCCCTCTTATCTACGCGTTGGGGGTATTTTCTTGACCAACAGGTCGGCAGCATGACCAATGCAGCCGGGACAGAAGTTATGCGCGCTGCTTCAGCCTACCTACAGGCAGCGACCGCTATAGCCCTGGCGATTCAGACACTAGCCTATTTTATTGTGGCCTTGCTGGTTTCCTGGCAAACCACTTTAATCTTCATGACCGCAGCCTCTCTGGTTCTGCTTCTGCTTTACAAGCTGGTGAGTAAAGCTAAGCGGGCCGGCAGGAAACAGACCAGACTATTGCAATCCCTGCTCGCGCGACTCACTGACAGCCTGCAGTCACTCAAGGCTTTCAAGGCCATGGGTCGGGAGAACATGGCTGACGAATTGCTCTCGTCAGACACTTTAAAGTTGAACAAGGCGCTGCGTAAGCAGGTTTTCAGTAAGGCAGCACTGCGAGGCTTCCAGGAGCCCCTGATGTCCCTTCTGGTGATCATTGGTCTCTATGTGATGCTGGTTCATCTGAAGATGGACCTGCCCAAGGTCATGGTGTTGATCTTTCTCATGTCACGCATGTTGACACAAGCTGGAAAGGTCCAGCGTAGATACCAGATGATGGTAATCTGCGAAAGCGCTTACTGGTCACTCCAGAAGAAAATCAATAAAGCTCAGCAGCAAAAGGAGCCCCAGGGCGGGGACATCACTGCAACCCTGGAACGTGGGATATCCCTTGATCGGGTTGATTTTGGCTATGGCGACAAGATGATCCTGTCAGATGTCTCGCTTGAGATCCCCTGTCGAACATTCACTTCCATTGTCGGCCCCTCAGGTGCCGGGAAAACCACTCTTGTCGATTTGATAATCGGCCTGTTCCAACCCGTAAAGGGAACAGTTTTGATTGATGGATCGCCTCTTCAAGAGATAGACCTGCGCAGCTGGCGACGCATGATCGGTTATGTCCCCCAAGACACAATTTTGCTACATGACAGCGTTCTTGTTAACGTGACCCTGGGTGAGCCATCCCTCTCTATCGAAGACGCGGAATATGCCTTGAAAGCGGCTGGTGCATGGGATTTTGTGAGCAACATGGCAGAGGGTGTTCATACGACCGTAGGTGAACGCGGGACAAAACTATCGGGTGGACAACGCCAGCGCATAGCGATTGCCAGAGCCATGATTCATCGGCCACAACTGTTGATCCTTGATGAAGCGACCAGTGCTCTCGACCCTGAAAACGAAGCATCAATCTGTCAGACTTTAAAGGAACTCCGCGGGCAATTGACTATCCTGGCGATCAGTCACCAATCGGCGTTGGTCAATGTTGCCGACCGGGTTTTTCAAATTTCAGATGGGAGAATTTCGCAGCTTTCCACTCAGACGGACAGGCATGACCCCCTGCTCTCTTTATCTCAGACTGGCAACGTGTAAAAACATGAAAACTCTCTATCGAGCAGTTACCGTCGCTTTAATTGTCGGATTTTGGGCTCTTCTGTCAGCCGGCGGACCGACAAATCAAGAGGTTGGTGAGACCACAAGCGCCCTTGAAGAGGTTGATGAGACTACAAGCGCACTCGAAGAGGTTGATGAGACCACAAGCGCACTCGAAGAGGTTGATGAGACTACAAGCGCCCTTGAGGATTCTGAAGAGACCACAAGCGCCCTCGAAAAGGTTGATGGACTACTGAATCAAGGAGAGAACGAGGAAGCCTGGAAGATTTTACAGGCACTTCCTGAGGATGACTCGAAATCGGCCGAGAGCCTCTGGCGTATGGCTCGTACGCAGTACGAAATGGGACAGGCGTCTGATCAAAAAAATGCGAAGCTTTTTAAATCAGCAGAAAAATATGCCCGCGCCGCCATAAAAAAGGACCACAACAGTAGTGAAAGTTATAAATGGTTGGCGATCGCACTGGGAGCGCAATCGAAGTACTCTGGCACGAAAGAGCAAGTCCGTCAATCCGGTGAGATCAAAGAAAATATAGAAAAAGCCATTGAGCTTAACCCTGATGATGATATTGCCTATCTCGTGCTGAGCCGCTGGCATTATAAGGTTTCTGCACTAAGTGGAGCGGCGCGAACATTTGCGAGAATCATCTATGGCGGAGTTCCAAAAGCTTCTATTAAGAAGGCGGAAGATCTTTTATTGCAAGCCATCAAAATTCATGACCGGGTTGCCCATCGCTATAACCTTGCCAAGGTCTACAAACGCATGGATCGACGAGAGGAAGCCATGGAGCAATTGAGACTGACACTGCTACTCCCGGTCACCTTCCCAGAGGAAGTTAAGGACAAAGAGAAAGCCAGAAAGAAACAGCAGAGTTGGAAATAATTCCCTTCGAAACAATCAGCACGCGATTATAATACAAGCCGGGTATCAACCGATGCTGGCCAGTTCCAATCGACCGCCCCAACGTTCCTTGAGGACGGACTGAACCTCTTTAGACTCCCTGAACTCAGCACTTTCAGCATATGAGAAAGCATCTTGGCGGGCCTCCTCAAGGAGCCTCCCGTCACGCAGGATGTTGGCGACACGGAAGTCAGGCAGGCCACTCTGACGGGTACCAAGAAATTCACCTGGGCCACGAATCTCCAGATCGGCTTCAGCGATTCTAAAACCATCATTGGTGGAGCGCATAACTTCAAGTCGTTTCTCACCATCTTCGCTGCACTTGTATGATTTCAACAATATACAGATACTGTTTGCTTCACCTCTGCCGACTCTGCCACGTAGTTGATGCAGCTGTGCGAGTCCAAAACGCTCAGCGTGTTCGACCAGCATGACTGTGGCGTTCGGTATGTCGATACCGACTTCAATAACCGTGGTGGAGACCAGAATGTCGATCTCACGATTCTTAAAGCGGTTCATGATTTCTTCTTTTTCGGCTGACTTCATGCGCCCATGCAGCAGTCCGAGGCGTGCTTCTGTAAAGACTTCATTTTTGAGCTGCTCGGCACCTTCGGTCGCTGAAAGGAGGTCGCTTTTTTCTGACTCTTCAACCAACGGGTAAACGATAAAGGCTTGGTTGCCCTTTTCTACTTCCTGGCGCAAGCGACTGTAAACCCGCCCTCTCTGCGCTTCTGAGGCCACAATCGTATCAACCGGCATGCGTCCGGGCGGCATCTCGTCGATCACTGACAGGGCCAGATCGCCATAAACAGTTAATGACAAGGTGCGCGGGATCGGCGTGGCGGTCATAACCAGGATATGCGGATTCGTGCCCTTTTCTCTAAGCACAGCACGTTGACGGACCCCGAAGCGGTGCTGCTCATCGACGATGCCGAGGCCAAGATTCTTGAATTCAACGCCTTCCTGCAAAACCGCATGCGTGCCAACAACCAAGTGAACCTGCCCTGCCCTTAACGACTCGAGGACCTCACGTTTCTCGACAGCGGCCATTTTGCCGCGCAAGAGCGCCGCTTTAAGACCAAGTTGCTCAAACCAGCCGTGGAATTGCAGGTAGTGTTGCTCGGCAAGAATCTCTGTAGGAGCGACGATGGCCACCTGGGTCTCGTTCTCTATCGCGATCAGAGCCGTCATCAAGGCAACGATCGTTTTGCCGCAACCGACATCCCCCTGGATCAGGCGATTCATCGGATGTGGTGACATCAGGTCTTGCTTGATTTCGCCGAGGACGCGTCGCTGAGCGTCGGTAAGGCGATACGGCAAGAGCGCGGCTAACGGCTTGGTGTACTTGTGAGTGACAGCAAAAGCTATCCCCGGCTCCAGCACGACACCGCGTCGCTTGAGAGCAAGTCCCAACTCAAGAAAGAAGAACTCGTCGTATACCAGTGAACGGAGTGCCTGGCTACTGCCGCTTTCGAGCTGTTCAAGCTTGGTTTCGTTTTCAGGCCAGTGGATTTGCTGTAAAGCCTCAGCCAGAGGTAGCATGCGATGTTTTGTCGCCAGGTGGTCAGGCAGGTGTGACGGCACGTAGCGGGCATAAAGATCGACCGCCTGTTTCCAGATCTTGCGGGCTGCGTATTGGGTTAAGCCTTCAGTAAGGTGGTAAACTGGCAGGATACGGCCAAAAGCCAGGGGGTCTGAGCTTTGATAGTCAGCAAGGGATTGGTCTTTAGCAAGGAACTCGGTGTCGGGGTGATGGATTTCTCGTGTTGCCCCGTAGCGTTTTACCTCTCCTGTAAAGACGGCTCGCTTGCCAACAGCGAAACGTTTTTCCATGCTGCCTTTACGGTAGTGGAACCATTTAAGGACGACTTGCCCGGTGCCATCACTTACGACAGCTTCAAAGAGCTTGCGACGCGCACGCGAAGTTGTGGCTTCCCCACAGGCCAGGATCTCCCCGGAAAAGACTTCATGCACTCCATCACGTAATTGGGCTATCTTTCTGAATTGTCGACGATCTTCGTAACGGTGAGGCAGGACATAGAGGAGGTCCTCTACAGTGTGGATATCAAGTTTGGCGAGTTTTTCAGCGACACGGGGTCCAACTCCCTTAAGATGAACAACAGGGGTTGAAAGCTGCTGGCGAGATTGGTCTGTGGACGCCTTGGTCATCTCCGCCACCCCAAAAGATTGTTAGTACCGGAACCGTAAAAGCGTAACGCAAAGGCGCTAAGAAAAAGCAACAAAGACGCAAAGAGGGAAACTTACGAATCAACCTAGCAGCCTGTCGGGCTATCTGGGCTGATGCGAAAATTTGACCGTTTGAGAACAGATTTTGGCTCTTTTGAGAGTAATAGCCGTAGCTATTGGTCGAAAAAGAGCTGAAATATGGACCAAACAGGCGGGTTTGCAGCCAGTTCAAGGTTAGTCCGACTGGTTGCTAGGGTCGAGGGTAAGGACGACAAAACTCAAACCCTGAAGCATATAAAAGGTTTCTTTGCGTCTTTCGGTTAACCTTAGCGTCTTTGCGTTAAAAGATTGCGTTTAATGCTGTGAGCAGATCTTCAACATCAAGACCGTGAGCCGTAGCCCCCTGCTCAAGGGTTTCGTTAACGGCGCCCATGCAGCCAACGCAACCAAGGTTGAATGAACCGAGAACTTTTACAACTTCAGGGCTTTTTTGCATAACTTCGTGAAAGGTCATATCTTTAGTGATTACAGACATTTGTGTAGCTCCACTTATACGTAATTAATATCAATGATTTCGTAACTTCTAATACCTGATGGCACCTTGATGTTCACCTCATCATCAACACGATGACCGATCAAGGCCTTGGCGACCGGGCTGTTGATAGAGATCAGTCCGGACTTGATGTCCGCCTCATCCTGCCCGACGATGCGGTAAGTCACTTCACTCTCTGACTCGACATCAAAGAGTTTGACGGTTGCACCGAATACGATTTTATCGGTGTCCATCTCTGAGGGATCGATAACCTGGGAGCGGGCCATCTTACCGTTGATCTCAGAAATCCGACCCTCAACAAAACCTTGGCGCTCTTTAGCTGCGTCATATTCAGCGTTCTCTGAAAGATCGCCATGAGCGCGGGCTTCAGCAATATCCTGAATAACCTTGGGACGTTCAACGCGGATCAGGTGTTTCAGCTCTTCCTGAAGTCTCTGGTGTCCCTCAGGTGTCATCGGTACGGTTTCTGACATAACAGTTTCTTCCTTGCTTATTAATAAAATTGTTCGGGCAGGAGTACCCGCCCGAACATTAAGATCTTAAATAATGAAAAACGGGTAGATGGCTACCCGTTTTGGGGATAATACTCCTGAATCGGCGTAACGTCAAGACTTTCCCGCTTCATAGCCAGGATCCCGTCTGCCGCAGCCTGTATTCCAGCGACTGTTGTGAAGTATGCAACGTTGTGCATAAGCGCTGAACGACGGATAGAAAAGGAGTCAATAATCGACTGGGTTCCGAAGGTCGTATTGAAGACCAGAGTGATCTGGTTGTTTTTGAGGGCGTCTACGCAGTGTGGCCGCCCTTCCTTGACCTTGTTAATCGGGGTCGCTTGAACGCCGTAAGCTCGCAGGAAGGATGCTGTGCCGCTGGTTGCAACGATCTCGAAGCCAGCGTCACGCAGTTTGAGAACCGGCTCAACGATCGCTGTCTTATCCTCTTCCTTGACGCTGACAAAAACCTGACCCGAGGTCGGCAGACGCACATTCGCGCCCAGTTGGGCTTTGGCAAAGGCTTTGCCGAACTCAAAATCAATACCCATAACCTCACCGGTGGACTTCATCTCCGGCCCAAGCAAACTATCGACACCGGGGAACTTGGTAAAGGGGAAGACCGACTCTTTGATTGAGATGTGCTCAGGGATAATCTCTTCTACGACCCCAAGCTCAGCCAGGGTCTTTCCTGCCATAATGCGCGCGGCGATCTTGGCCAAAGGCCTTCCGGTCGCCTTGGAAACAAAGGGAGAGGTCCGGCTCGCGCGGGGATTGACCTCAAGCAGGAAGATTTCATCATCTTTCACCGCAAACTGGATATTCATCAGGCCACAGACGCCTAGTTCAAGGGCCAAAGAGACTGTTTGACGACGGATCTCATCGACGATCGACTTGTCCAGTGAGTAGGGAGGAAGCACACAGGCTGAATCTCCTGAGTGGATACCCGCCTCCTCGATGTGCTGCATGATGCCGCCGATGACAACCTGCTTGCGGTCACAAAGTGCATCCACGTCGACCTCGATCGCCTGGCTCAGGAATTTATCGACCAGGATCGGATGATCGGGAGAGGCTTCTACCGCATATTGCATGTAGTTACGCAGTTGCTGCAGGTCGTGGACAATTTCCATAGCCCGTCCGCCCAATACGTAGCTTGGTCTGACAACAACCGGATAACCAACGCGCTCAGCGATCTTCTCCGACTCGGGCACCGAGCGAGCGATGCCGTTTGCAGGCTGCTTCAAATCCAGCTTGTACAGGAGTTCCTGGAAACGCTCACGGTCTTCAGCACGGTCGATCGCGTCTGGCGTAGTACCGATGATCGGCACGCCGGCCTTTTCCAGGGCAACAGCAAGCTTAAGCGGCGTCTGGCCGCCAAACTGTACGATAACACCTTCAGGCTTCTCGACATGAACGATCTCAAGTACGTCTTCAAAGGTTAAAGGCTCAAAGTAAAGGCGATCCGAGGTGTCATAGTCGGTCGAAACTGTCTCCGGATTGCAGTTAACCATGATGGTCTCGTAGTCATCTTCACCCAGAGCGAAGACGCCGTGGACACAGCAGTAATCAAACTCGATACCCTGACCGATACGGTTCGGCCCGCCACCGAGGATTATGATCTTCTTGCGATCCGTCGGCTCAGCTTCGCACTCCTCTTCGTATGAAGAGTAGAGATAAGGCGTAAAGGCTTCGAATTCGGCACCGCAGGTATCAACCCGCTTGTAAACGGGCCTGATGTTGAGCTTATGACGAAGGTCACGGACTTTATCTTCGTGGCTCTTCCAGAGTTTGGCCAGGCGCATATCCGAGAAACCCATCTGCTTGGCTTCACGTAGTAACGTTTGGAAGACTTCCCCCTCCGGTTGCTCCAGTAGCCCTACCGCCTTGAGTAGCCTCTCCTCCATCGCCACGAGTTGGTCAATCTTATGCAGGAACCAGCGATCAATATAAGTCAAAGCGTAGATCTTGTCGATCGTCAGGCCTGCACGCATGGCGTCAGCGACATACCAGATGCGTTCCCAGTTGGGGACCCGTAACTTTTCCTCCAGGGCATGCAGCTCCGAGTCGTCAAGGGTGCGACGATTCAGTTCTGAGTCGTCAAAGAAACGACTCTCGAAGCCACAGGAACCGATTTCAAGAGAGCGCATAGCTTTCTGCAGGCTCTCCTTGAAGGTGCGGCCAATCGACATGGCCTCGCCGACCGACTTCATCTGGGTCGTCAAGGTCGCGTCGGCCTGGGGAAACTTTTCAAAGGTGAAACGCGGCATCTTGGTGACCACATAGTCGATGGTCGGCTCAAAAGACGCGTAAGTTTCGCGGGTGATGTCGTTGGGAATCTCGTCAAGAGTGTAGCCGATGGAAAGCTTGGCAGCGATCTTGGCGATCGGGAAGCCGGTCGCTTTCGAGGCCAACGCTGAAGAGCGCGACACGCGAGGATTCATTTCGATAACGACCATGCGGCCATCATCAGGGTTAATGCCGAATTGGATATTTGAACCGCCCGTTTCAACACCGATCTCACGAATAATCCTGATCGAGGCATCGCGCAGCAGTTGATATTCTTTGTCAGTCAATGTCTGTGCAGGAGCTACAGTAATGGAGTCACCGGTGTGAACACCCATGGGGTCGAGGTTCTCGATCGAACAGATAATCACCACGTTATCGGCGGTGTCACGCATGACCTCAAGCTCGAACTCTTTCCAGCCAATGACTGATTCTTCAACCAAAACCTCATCTGTTGGCGAAGCATCGATTCCGGACAGAGCGATCTGCAGATACTCTTCCATG
>JAAXQF010000263.1 GCA_012974435.1 Desulfuromonadales bacterium
GTACTAAATATGCCTTTCAGCCTTAACCTCCTACCCATCCCTCCTCCCAAAAAATTATCCATCTTATTTGAACGCGCAAAAGAACTTTGCAGATAACCGACCGTAGCCGGCACCTGTAAAAGGCTGCCATCGGGGACTTCTGAAAATATATCCCCTGGATGAAACCTGAAGGGTTCTGGAGAAATCTCAGTATAATCAACGCCATGATAACTAGACCAGTCCGTGTAGGCCGTTACAGACGTATCTATTTTGAAGCCCAACTCAACCAATGCTCTTGCGCTCCCTTCATGGAAAGACCAACGACCTGCACGATAAGAGACTGGTGCCACCCCAAGGTTCTCAACGATAGTCTCTTTAAGGACCTTGAGTTTTTTGAATTGCAGCTTTTCAGGCAAATTGGACATCATACTATTGTAAGCGTTGCAATCTTCTTCAAAAGGGGGGGTGTTCCACGGATGACAATGCATACCGATTTCACACTGCCCCGCCGAACAATATGTTTTAAACAGGTCTATGGAATAGCTATCTTTCGCAACCGGGTGGTTAATCAGGTAGGTAGGTTTTATATCGTATTCATCAAAAATGGCCTGCAGGGGTGGAATACTCTTTATATTTTCTAGCGTATGCCCTGTTGGTTCATAACCTCCCCAATCATCTTCTTCCACGTCTATTGTTACGACCAATTTCATGTCATACCCCCTATGTATATAAATCACATCACCTGATCAACAAAATCATTATGTCTAAAAAGTATAACCACGACAGCAAGAATCACAGTGCTTAAGAACCTCACCAATCAAGTAAAGGCAAAATTCAAGGATGGGTGAAATTCCCTGGCCCACCACCACTTCGATAGTCTGGCGTGACCAGACCACGAACTTTTCGAGCATTGCCTTTCTCCACGCAAAGAAAATTGGCAGGATTATTACTCACGATTCGAAGTAATTCTTCTTCGGGTTTTGTCACCCATCGCTCCAAAGCACACCACAACTTTACAATGGCTGCCCATTGCTGTTCATAAAGAGAATCGGACCCAAACATGATTCTTTGCGAATCAATATTCGTCAAAACTTGGCAAAGCGTCCCAAACCCGATCCCAGAGGTATCCACAGCCAGATTTGAATACCATCCAAGAAGTTGCTCAATGATAGGCAGAACAGTCTCCCGCGCCTCCCCAGCAGAATGACCAAAACAACCGCAGTGAGCTATGACAACCGTTTCAGGCGTTATCGACCAATCGATATGCTGCAGGTTGTTGACCGTTCCGTATGATGCGGCCTGCCTGTTTTTACAATCGGGGCTCATACCGCCGTGAATGATCACTTTCAGCTTGGACTTTTTAGAAGCATCAAGAATAGATTCGACCCGGGCTATCCCCTTCGGGCTGGAAAGATCTATGCCGGTTACGGCTGGATGAATTTTCAAGACCTTGATTCCGTATTCATCCTTGGCCCTTTTCACATCAGCTGCGATTTTATCGTTCGGTATATTATTAGGCAGGCAATAGCCGAATGAAAACCGGTCATCCGCACCAAACATCTCCTTCATCGACCTCAGCTGTCCGGCACCAGAGTCCTCGTCCACCACAATCGGGAGGAGAAGAGCCTTATCTATCGCGCACAGCTCCATCTGGTCACCCAAAACCTTCGGTCCGGTATGAGTATAAATTCGCCTCGCATTCAGGAGTGTGGCTTTCGCTCTCAGCTTTTGGTCGAACTTCTGTTCCGCCTTACCTTCAACCTTTCCTAAGTTCACATCACCAACCTGCGGGGCTACATACCCAGAGGAACCGATGCTGAACAGGCCATTGTCAACAGACGAGGGGCTATACTCAAAAGGCTCATACATCACCTCAAATGGGTGCACATGGAGATCATAAAATGTATTTGATCCCTTTAGCTCTTTCAGCATATTGAGGGTTCTTAGTACTGTACGTTTATCCATTTCGCCCCCGCTCATATCGCCTGATAATATTTCATAAGACCATCCAGCTTTATCTTTCCACGCTCACAACGAGGTATCTTTTCAACACGAATAAACCGCCTGGGGATCATGTAACCTG
>JAAXQF010000088.1 GCA_012974435.1 Desulfuromonadales bacterium
TGGGCTACGTCAGCGCACCGATCAGGCCGATCGAAGCGACCATCGCGCTGAGCATCCTCTTCCTCGGTCCGGAGATCGTCCGGGTCTGGCGGGGCGAGACCAGCTTCACCATCCGTCATCCCTGGGTGGTTGCCTTTTTATTCGGCCTTCTGCACGGCTTCGGCTTTGCCAGTGGACTGAGTAACATCGGTCTGCCGAACACGGAGATTCCGACTGCGCTGCTCCTCTTCAACGTGGGTGTCGAGGCCGGCCAACTCTTATTTGTCCTGGCCATTGTGATGTTCGAACGGTTCACCCAAAGTATTCTTAATATTCGCTGGCCACGTTGGGCCACAGCTCTGCCAGCCTATACTGTTGGTAGCCTTGGTGCCTTCTGGACGATCCAGAGAGTGGCCGTGATGTTCGGCTAGATGTTCCGTGGCTAGCAGCCTGTTCATTGATTGTCTGACAGCCTGCTAAGGCTGATATTAAAGCTATTGGAGGTTTTTTTATGAAGTTTGCAAAGTTTTTCGTTCTGTTCCTGGTTGCTTTCTCTTTCGTCGGTACGGCAACAACTCCTGCAAACGCAGAAGAGAAAGGTTTCTTGACCCGGGAAAAACTCACCGGCGATTGGTGGGGAGGGCGCACATACCTCTCCGACCACGGCATCGACATCGGCCTCAGGCTGTCGGAGTACGGCCAAAAGGTTACGAGCGGTGGTAGAGACACGAACGGCGAGTGGGGCGGGACGATGGACTACCGAGTCAACGTTGACACGAATAAGCTTCTAAACACTTGGAAAGGCTTTTCGGTCAGCATGCATGCCAGGACGCGGTGGGGGCAAGATGTCAACGCCGATGCGGGTAACCTGGTGATCCAGAACACGGGGCTGATGATGCCGGCTCCGGGTGACTACCACCATACGGACGTCACCGGATTGATAGCTTCTCAGTACCTTCCTTTCTTCGGCGGGCGGCTTGCCAACGTCACTGTCGGCGTGCTCGACGTCGTCGATACGGTGAACGGCTTCTTCCCCAACTTGGGCTACGGACAGGAAGGCTTCTGGAACATCAACTCCACGGTCACCGCTTTGCCGTGGTTCGGCGCCGTTCGGGGCCTCTCCCTGTATGGAGCTGTGGCGGTAACCGTCAATCAAGAGTTCAAGATGCCCGAGAGCGGATTCCTCGTCACCGGGACGGAGAATGTGTCGACGGAGTGGGGCAGCGTCTCGGACTCGTTCGACGATGGCGCCTGGTTTGCCGCTTTCCACAGGTTCATTTATAAAATTGACGATAAGCCGGGCTACTTCATGGTCTTCGGCGGCTGGCAGGCACAGGACGACCCCGATCGGAAGGCCACCTTCCTCATGGGTGGGACGGTGGGGCCTGATGATCCGCAGTTTGCGCAATATCACCTTTTCGCTAACGTCGAAACCTTCGGTCTCATGAAGTCACGCCCGCATGACCGGATGGGAGTGTCCGGTTGGAAAAACTGGCTTTCCGACAATTACATGGATCTTGTGTCTCCGGTAGCCGACCTCCAAGATCTGTGGGGCTTCGAGCTTTACTACAACTACGAGGTCACCCCGTGGTCTCACCTGACAGCGGACCTGCAGTTGGTCGAGAACGAATGGGAGGACGACGACTTTGCGGTCATTCCCGGCGTTCGGCTGGTCATTGATTTCTAGGAGGCTGTCGGACTATTCGGGCCGAAGCGAAAAGTTGGATGTTTGAGACCAGATTTTGGCCCTTCTCGAATCGCAAACGATAACGTGACCAGGGTGTTGCTGGATAAATCAGCACCTTCTTGATGCCACAAGGATATATGAGAAATTTTATCAACGATTAATGCAACCCAAAGAAGGAGGAGACTCAATGCAAATCACTTCAAGTTCATTACCAAACAGGGTCCTGACCGGACTGTGTGCGCTGGTTATTATGCTTGGTTTTACGCCCGGCAGTGTCCTGGCCGTGGAAGTCAGTGAGGAAGATTATAAACTCCTACAGAAAATTAAACAGGAACAATCCCACAAGGAAAAACCAGCACATGAGCAGCCACATACTGCTGAGCCGCCCACCGGTGGTCACGCCAACCTCGCCGCTGCGGCAACCAACCCGATTGCCAATCTGGTTCAATTTCAGATGCAGAATTCATACAGCCCGAGTAACCATAATGCCGACGGCTACTCCAACGTCGCCGTCATCCAACCGGTCGTACCCATTAAACTGCCCTGGGATGAGGTGCCTTTGTTAGTCACAAGGACGACCCTGCCGTATATCAGCACCCCCGATCTTGATGGTGGCATCGGGCGCAAGGATGGCTTTGGCGATATCGTCGCTCAAGGCTATTTCCTCCCGAAGCTCAAAACCAAGGGGGTGGCGGCTGGACTGGGGTATAACCTGACAATACCCAGTGGCGGTGACAATGATTTCGTCGGCAGTGGCAAGTGGTCGCTAGGCCCGGGCGCAGTCTATCTCAACATGCAAACGCCGAGCTGGCAGTGGGGTTTATTAAGCTACTCGAGTTTTTCTTTCGCCAGCGCCAATTCTGATCGCGGCAGTGTGAGCAACGTTAATATCCAGCCCATCCTCACCAAGCACTTTAGCAAAGGCTGGTATGCGTCGGTACCGGATGTCCCCCAAACCTACGACTTTATGACCGATAACTGGACACTGGCAATTGGTCCCAGGGTGGGGAAAGTCACGAAGTTCGGCAAGCAGCCGGTCAACCTGTTTGGACAGGTCACCTGGAACCCCCTTGATAACGATGACCAGGTTACAGCTGAGTGGACGTTCAAGGTCAACGTGACCTTTCTTTTCCCGAAGTAGTGAATATTCCTAAGTGCTGTCATCTTTAAGACGGTTCATTTGGCAAGTGAGTCAGACACAACCGCGGCCATTCAACAGCCAATAAGGAGAAAAACAATGAAAGGTAAAGGACACTTCAAGCTTTTCGGATTGTCTTTATGCATGCTGCTGCTCTTAGGCGGCGCGGCCTTGGCGGCCGACAAACCCAACATCGTCGTCATTTGGGGCGATGATATCGGTCTTAGCAACATCAGCGCGTACTCGAAGGGAGTGATGGGCTATCAGACTCCCAACATTGACCGCGTCGCAAAAGAAGGCGTGACGTTTACTGATGCCTACGCCGATCAGAGCTGCACAGCGGGGCGGTCGTCCTTTACTACGGGTCAATC
>JAAXQF010000181.1 GCA_012974435.1 Desulfuromonadales bacterium
TCTCCAGGAGAGTCAGGCCACGTTGTCCTCTGGACTTTGATATGTAGCGCGACAGAATCAACGGATCTCTATTGTGACCGTCTCAGGAGCAACCTGCAGCCGGACACCTTCCGGGTTACGGAAATTGACGCGATTCACTTCAAGCGTCGTTTCACCCTCTGCAAGGGCTTTGAAATTGAGGTTGAACAAAACTCCCGCCCCTGAAGCGCCCTTACCGCCGGTTCCCTGCTTGTAACCAACAATAACCTGGCCCGTAGTGCGATTAGGGCTGCTGGAGAAAACCGTGGACTGGCCATCTTGTTTGAGGAAGACCCCCTCATTGAGGCTCATCAGCTCGAGAATAGCTGGATTATATTTGACAAAAAGAGGTGCGCTGTAAAGTTGCTCTACATCTTTGACTTGTACGGCAACAGAAAACTCAGAACCTTTTTTAACCTCTTTTGGGCCGGAAAAGTTAAGAGAAGCAGGGGCTTTTTCAGGCATCGGCAGAACAAACGGAGCACCCATTTCCACCTGCTCGGAAAGCACTTCGGTTGGAACGGCTTCAACCGGGGGCATTGCTTGTTCCGTAGGAACTATCGGTTGCGTCGGGACCGGGACCTCGTTCAGGGATGGTGCCTCAGCATCAGCAACCTTTTTAAACTGCTGTGGCTTAGCCCCTGGAGAAGGGAGAGGATTGGTCGCTTCTACTTCACTCAGCAGAGGCTGAGCAAACGAACCAAAATTTGGCCCATTTTTCAGGTTATCTTCACCACCGGACCAGATTGTAGCAACATCACTGTCGGGGAGTACGACCTTCTTGATGATGTAGGGTGTGATCGACAGGATTATTTCACGCTTCTCCTCAGTATCTGAGTAATGTGTAAAAAGACTCCCAAGCCATGGGATGTCCCCGAGAAAGGGTATCGTAGTTTTGTTGCTGATATTATTGTTTTCGTACAACCCGCCCAGAATAGTACGGGCACCGTCAAGTAACACCAGGGAGGTCTCAGCATTGGTTGTGGTGAGGGCAATCGGTGACTCACCTGTTGTATCAGTACTGTCCAATCTTTCTGCAGTACTGACTTCCAGCTTTATCTTCGTCAGGACGGTCCCATCAAGCTGCACCGTTGGTTCAATATCGAGTTTGATGCCGGAATCCACATACTGGACATTCTGGGAGGTAAAGCCCGTATCGTTTACGCTCCCGGACGTTGTCACGACCGGGTCACGTTTGCCGATGTGGACTTTCGCTTTTTCCTTGTTCTTGACCCGAATTTTAGGACTCGCCAAAAGCTCCGTCGTACTCAAGGTCTTCGCGTAATCGAAAGTAGCCGAGGGAACAGTATAGAAGGTCTCTAGCCCGCTGAGACTACCTGTGACTATGGAATCGGGAATCGCGCCGATGACACCATTTTCACCTGTCAATGCGCCAAAACCAACCTTTGTCTTGTATTGACCAAGCTCGGGCCCAAATTCCAGGCTGTCAGTGTCTCTGACCGCAAGGACTTCGACATCGAAGAGAACTTCGGAGTCGGATCGGTCTGCCGCTTCAAGAATCTGCTCCGCAAGTTTGATAACCTCAGGTTTATCGCGCACAACAATAGCATTACGCTCCTCATGCACGTAAATCTTGCGCAATTGCAGCATGGTGCGCAGCAGGTTAACAGCTTTCTTGGCATCGATATGCGACAGATAGAAGGTTTGGATTATCTGGTCACCATACTGTTTATCTTTCTCTCGGGATTGCGGATAAATAATAATGGTCTTGCCGTTGAGGACTTTCTTATCAAGACCGTTCATCTGCAGGATCAGTTCCATCGCCTGTAGGAAGCTGGCTTTTTCCAGAAGAACAGAAATAGACTGATCGCGAATCTCCTCATCAAAGATAAAGTTGATTCCACTCAGTTGCGACAGGATTCCAAAGACTTCCTTGATGTCGGCATCCTTGAAACTCAGGGTGATCGGTTCCTCTGAGGCCACGTCCAGTTCAATGCCGTCCATAGAAATTTTCTTTTGATCGCGATCGAGTAGATCCTTAATTGCCAAAGCACGGGCATTCTGAGGGTCCAGCTTCAAAGATTTTTCAATTGCCTTTCTCGCCGGGAGCGGCTTTCCTTTCCCCCAGAACGTTGCACCTTCTTCAGCAAATTTATCAGCCTCAAGAAGTTTAAGGAGCTCATTCGCTTCCTGGGTGGCGACCTCTACACTCCGATCAAAACCTTCCGCTATACGATACTCTTCTACCGCCTCGGAAAGTTTGCCTTCATCTTTCAGCGCACGCGCTCTTCTGATATGAGAGGCGGCGGCACGTGTCTTGGCAGAAACCATTTTTATCCGATACGTTTTGCTACCAGGTTCTAACTCGACAGCTTCGGCATATTTTTCAATCGCCAAGTCGAAATTTTCTTCGTCAGCTAACTGCTCAGCTTCTTCAAAAGCCGACCTCGCATGCTCTGATTGCATGTATCCGGCACAACCAGCCAAATAAAGGGCCGCAAGGATCATGACCAGCCACCCGGCAAAACGGATCTTATTGATTCGAGCCATTGACTTCTCCCTCTAATACATCCCCTTCGACAGGGGGTTCAGATCCCTGTTCTTCTTCGGGGTCATTCTCTTCAATCGTCCCGGGGAAATCTGTTTCACTTCCCTGAGGTGCAGCAGGACGTAACATTCTTCGCTTTGGATTAAAAGCTCGTGCTTTTGGTTGACTGATCGTCTTTTGCGGAGGTAAATGAGCTGGGGCGCTGACTGATGCTTGTAATTTTTGTTGTTCAATCAACGGGATGTCGATCAAAAAATCGCGACCTTCAGGACGAACCAGCAAAAGGTCACCGCTGATATCCTCTACAGTAAACTCCAGATCAAGACCGAACTGCTCGCCACGCTTGGCAAGAAACAAACTGCCTTCACTGGAAAGAAAAACCGTTTTTTCACCACCCTTGTCCAGAAAGCCCAGAAAGGTAAACTGCGCCAGGGCTTGTTGCACAACTTCAATCGGCACCATCGGTTCTTCAATAACAACAGGGGGAGGCTCTTGAATCTCTGGTTCCTTAATTACAACGGCAGTTGCTTGTGGTCGCCTTTGAACAAAACGAAAGACATCACGCGTCGCGCCCGGGAACTCCTGCTCCTCTACTTTCAGGAAGGTAAAATCAATGCGATCTTGAGAAACCTTCGATTGCAGTTTATCTGGTGCCTTTGCAACGGCTGAACGTGTACGTTTGCTCGCACTTCTTGGCGGAGCCTTCTCAAGCCTCGGGGTTGCCAGAAAGGCATATAACATACAGAGGGCCAGCACACCCAGAAGTGCCGCAAGGATCATGTGTTTGCGACTCATGATTCACGACTCCCTGGCCAGAAAAGTGTTTCCAGACTCAAGCCGAGCTTGACCGCATCGCCTTCCACGCTTTGCAGGCTGATTTGCTTGATCGATATCAGACGATTTGATTGTTCCAGAGAGTGGATAAAATTTTTCACCTGCTCATAATTCCCGGCAACACTAAAATTCAAGTTGAACTTTAATAACGGACTTTTTTTAAAGCCTTCAGAAGAGTAGCTTATCTGGGTAATGTTAAGGTGTGCACGGTTGGAGAGGACAAGTAATTCCTCTATTAATGCCGTAAAGTCACGGTACTCCGGTATGGACTGCTCAAACTTGCTAACATCCTGACTGGCAAGCACATAGAGTTGTTCGGGAGTCTCTGCATTTCCACCCTGATTACGGAGGAGTTGTCGAACCTCAGTCTGACGTTTCAGGTAACGCGTCTCCTCTTCGACCACTGTTGGCACAATAAACTGGCCGAGCGAAACGAAGAGCAAAATATTCAGGGTCAGCAGAGCACCGAGTAAAAGCAAAGAACCACGGTGAGTTTCCCAAAGCAGTTCGAGGAGTTCTTTGATTCGCATCAGAAAGCCTCCTGTATCTGCAGGGAAAAATTAATCATCACCTGACTTCTACCATTCGATTGCGTCTCAACCTCAGCATGATTCTGGAGATAAGCCTGATTGAGATCCTCCGAGCCAAGCAGATTATCAACAAAAGCGGTCATCGCCGGAACATCACGAGCAACGCAGATCAACTGAACAGATCGTTGCTTGAAATCTGGCCTGATTGAGCTGAGGCTGACATCTGCGGGGACAAGCTTTTCAAAACGGCTCAGCAGATTTGTCCATCGGAATTGATCGGCGGCCACGACCTCATTTGCGACTGCAACCTGCTCTCTGACGGCAGCATGATTTGTTAACGTGTAACTCGCCGGAGCACCGGGAACACTTGCAACCTGTGTTTCAAGCTCCGCATGAAGTTTCTCAAGCAAACCCAACTGACGATAGTTCTGATAAAGATAATAAAAGTTAAAGATCAGCAACAACACCAGAGCGGTGCAGGCAAAGAGAACCCAACGGCGAACGATCTGCCGATTCAGATAAGGCTTGCTGGCAAGATTAAGTTTAATTTCCATAGTCGTCACATCATACGTTCTGCAGCGCCCAGGGCGGCAATGACAGAACCTACAGGCTGCAAACCGCCTGTTTTCCCTTCGCCACTAAAGCGCTTCAGACTAGAATCCAGACATTTGACTTCACGTTCAAAAGCCGTAGAGAGAAGAGTGTTGGTATCGTCGTCCATATCAGGATCAACATGGGCAAAGATAGCACAACGCTTCATCGCCGGGAAAGATTCATAAGCCTCAACAAGGGTTCGATGAATTTCCCGAAACGCTTTTTGAGGATCGCCTTTAATTTCGCATACACGCTGATAACAGAGGCTGTGCCCAATCACATACTGAAGGCTTAACAGGCCTTTTTCCATACCAACCAGGATGAATTCATCGCCAAGGTCGAGACGCGGGCGATAGTAGTTGTAGAGATTCAGAGAATGAAAATCGATCTGAATCGCGTGCCGGTTGGCTTCATTGACGAGATCTTCATATTGCTCGAGGACCGGTTGAGCCATTACGGCCACAACACATCGTTGCCTGCCGTCATCACGCTTCTCAAGCACCTGGAAATCGAGATTGACCTGTCCCGGTGGTGCCGGCAAGTGACCTTTGAGCCGCCACTTGAGGATATCAACCCCTTCCTCATGGGTTTTAAATGGCGCATCGACCTCCGTGAGATAGATACGACCAGAGCGATCAGGCAAGCTCAATGCGATGCGCTCTTCCTGGCCGGCCAAGGCATCAACTCCGCGCCGCAAGCCCTCGACAAAGCGCCTGGCGTCACGAATGTTTGGCTGCCGGCTGGAAACATCCAGAACCCCTTCCAGGCTTTCAAACCGCAAACCGACCAGGCGTGTATTGGGCCGGTTACGTTGCAGAGCTGCGAGGTAAAGTCCGCCAGGCTGGATGTCGACACCGACAAATATCCTGCTCATGAGCCCCCCCCTGCTTTGTCAACGAAGGTGACTCGGTTGATCTCAGCCAGCGTCGTCTCCCCCTTAAGCAATTTCGCTATGGCAGAATCTCGCAAGAATGTAGTGCCGGCAGCGCGCGCCGCCTCCTTGAGCTGACTCACTGAAGCCTTGTTGATAATCAGATCACGCAAATTGTCATCCAGGTCAAGCAGCTCAAGAATAGCTGTACGGCCATGATAGCCTTGACCATTACATTCTTTGCAGCCTGCACCTTCATAGAAGACATGATCCTTGAGCTTGTCGTAATCAAGACCGGAAGCGATAAAGTCTTCACGTTCGTAAGTAACTGTTTGCTTGCAATGAACACAAATCTTGCGAATCAACCGCTGAGCTGCAACACAGTTCAAACTGGACACAAAATTATACGCATCAATCCCCATATGCAGAAAACGGCCAAGAACATCAAAGACGTTGTTAGCATGCACCGTGGTGAAGACCAGGTGCCCCGTAAGGGCTGACTGGACTGCGATTTGAGCCGTTTCCGGGTCACGGATCTCACCGACCATGATCTTATCGGGGTCATGGCGCAGGATAGAGCGCAGCCCCCGGGCAAAGGTCAGGCCCTTCTTCTCATTAACCGGAATCTGGACGATACCTTTGAGCTGGTACTCGACAGGGTCTTCAATGGTGATGATCTTTTCCTGCTCGTTAAAGATCTCCGTCAAGGCAGCATAAAGGGTCGTCGTCTTACCGCTACCGGTTGGGCCGGTGACCAGAACCATTCCGTAAGGCTCACGAATCATACGACGGAAGCGGGTCAGTTCATGCCCTTCTATGCCAAGCACATCGAGGGTCAAACCGTGTAAATCCTTGGCGATACTTTCTTTGTCGAGAATACGAATAACGGCATCTTCACCAAAGATGCTCGGCATAATGGAAACACGAAAGTCGATCGACTTATTTGCCATGCGGACCTTGAATCTACCGTCCTGAGGGATGCGACGTTCGGATATGTCGAGGTCACTCATGACCTTGATACGAGAAATGATCGGCCCCTGGAAGCGGCCATCCAAAGGCTCGGTCGCACGAAACAGCACACCATCGACACGATACTTGATCTGGACACCGTCCGGGCTGCTCTCGATATGGATGTCACTGGCGCGTTTATTCAGTGCATCAAACAGGGTTGAATCGATTAGTCGGATGATCGGGCTGCTGTCGTCGGTCAGCTTTTCAATCGACAGGATCTCTTCACCTTTGTCCGTCTCTTTGACCAACTGCAATTTGAAATCTTCGGAAACATCCTGCAGAACCTGCTTCGAACCTTGATCCTTCTCCAGGCGGGCAGCGATTTTATCACGGGAAGCGACCTGGCAAACGATTTGCACGTCAAGCTGCATCTCGAGGTCATCAAGATCGGCAACATTGGTGGGGTCGGCAATGGCTATTACAAGACCCTCTTCCGTTTTCTGCAAAGGGATAAAATTGTAACGAAGGGGCAATTCAGCCGGCAGACTCTCGTTAAGCGCCGGGTCAACAATGACACTGTCCAGGTCTGCGTACTCGAGACCAAATTGCTGCGCGAGGGCCTGGGCAACAACCGCATCGGAAAGCAAGCCCTGAGCGATGCCCGTTTCACCGAAGCGTTTCCCTGACTCTCGCTGATGATCAACAATAAGCCGCACTTCAGCTGGAGCAAGGGACCCCATCTCAATCAGGATTTCACCTATTTTACGATGTTCAAACGGCATATTCACTGCTCCAGCCTACTGTACCGTACTTGACATTTGAAAAATTGGAATGTACATAGCAATGACAATCCCGCCGATCAAGAGCCCCATAGTCATCATCATCAAAGGTTCAACCATCGTAGTCAGGCGATCAAGACGCCGCTCGACTTCGTCTTCGTAATATTCAGAGACATCGGTCAGCATATCCACCAGAGAACCACTGGTTTCACCCACACCGATCATACGTATAGCAATGACCGGGAAATTTCCGGTCTGCTCCAGAGCCTCCGAAATCTTCGCGCCCTCATTGATGCGATTAACGGCTGCTGAGAGGTGTGTTTCCAAAACCCGATTATTCAAAGTTGCACGTGACATCTGCATCGCCTGAACAATCGGAATGCCGCTGGCAAGCGTTGTCGCGAAGGTTCTACAGAATGTCGACAGAGCATATTCGTTAAGCATTTCACCAAAAAACGGCAGCTTCAGTTTGACACGATCAACCTGAAAGGCTCCACCATCAGTATGGGCATAAGCTCTTAACAGGAAAAATGTAATCAACAGAGCGGGCACCCAAACCGGCAAACCAGAAACCAGGCCATTAGCCAGGGCGATCACCATGCGGGTCAATAAAGGCAATTGCACATTTGCATCAGCATAGACCTGGGTGAAACTCGGAATCACGTACAACAGGAGAAACGCAACAACAACAGTGACCGCTATCCCCAGAAGCATCGGATAAAAGGTCGCACTGCGAACCTTCGCCCTGATCGCCTCTACACGCTTCTGATATTCGATATAACGTGCGAGGGTGATCGGCAAATCGCCCGACTGCTCTCCGGCACGCAATGAAGCAACATAGAGCTGCGGAAACATCTTCGGAAAACGTTCGAAGGCGTCCGACAAAGAGTTGCCTCCCTTAATATCGCTGCGAATATCCTGCAGAGTGTTTAGGAGGTTTCCCGGCTCCATGCGATCAACCAGGGTGTCGAGGACCTGAAGAATCGGTAGACCGGAGCGAATCAGCACCAGCATTTCCTGGTTCAAACCAAGAAATCTTCGTCCGCTTATACTCCCACCGGCGGCCCCTTTACGAAACCATTGGAGAGAGGCCTTGTGGATTTTAAACACAAAGAAACCCTGACCTTCAAGACTCTCCTGAAGGGCCACACGACTTTCGGACTCGAACTCCTTTTCGAGGACCCGTCCATCAGAGGTTCCAATTTTACAACGGTAGGTTGACATTAGCCTTGTTTTTTATCACATCCCCTAAATAAATTGAATGAAAATAACCTATTAAATCGACCTGAAACGAAAAGTGGCCGGTCAAAAATGACCGGCCACTCGCCTTGTGAACAAACAACACAATTAATAGTCTTTAGCGTCATGCTCAACCCCGTGACAATTCAGGGAACAGGACCCGTGCCGCGCAGAATATCCTTGCGCGTCAAACTTCAATTTGCCTGCAGTATTCTCAAAGACCACGTTCTCGTTGAACTTAATTAAATTCGTATATTGAGTGCTTCCGTGAGCATCGTGGCAGGTAAAACATGAGGTGCCATCTTGCCCACCCAAACGCCCCTGAATATGCAATGAATGATAAGGAAAACTCTCATTAGACAATATGCTCACGCGGTCATGGCACTTATAGCAAAGAGCATAGGCCTGTTCACTCTCAGGACGTTCATCATCAGTCTGGTAACTCAACACCAGCAAGCCCTGATGTTCTGAGCCATGTGGCCCCTTGGGACCGGCTGGGTTGTCACTACCATGACAGTCCCCACAGCTTATCTGAGAAACCTCATTCGGCCTTTTCTTCTGCGCAACATAAGGCTCCTTGAGACTGATGACGACCGTGTTCTTGCCCTCGCCTTCGACCGGATGAAAAGAGGGGTTAGTCGTTTTGAACTCTGCATGCTTATCTGAGAAAATCCCGGGTAGATTGGCACTTTCCGAGTGACAACGGTAACAAAGCTCATATTCATTTTCGATCTCAGCGATCAAATTGCCAACTCGCCGTCCTTGCAAACCTCGAAAGGGCTTACCCTTTTCAACAACGTGAGGGTTGTGGCAATCAACGCATTCTGAATGGCGGGCCGCGTTAACAATCTCTTCAGGAAGTGCTTCGAGCTGCCTGTGAACTCCCCGAATTGTCAAAACCGGGTGATTATAGGGTTTGCGTAGTTCATTCGCTATATCACGCAGAAGGCTTGCTCCTTGAGATTTCAGGTAGCCACCCTGAACC
>JAAXQF010000144.1 GCA_012974435.1 Desulfuromonadales bacterium
CCCTCTCATTCGCTTTGACTCAGCTGGTGCTGATTTCGCTATGCTTAATAGCACTTCCTTGAGACGTCGGCCCCCTAAGTCCCAGAAATCACCATCAATAGAACAGCAGACGCCCACGGTTAACAGTTCGTGGGCGTTTCTTATTTATCAGGGCCAGTAGATTTTCTAGTTTCGGCAAAACTCACCGACTACAAACATAGTGAAAGGATAAATAGGACCGGTCTCTTTACCTCTTAGCGGTTTTTTGTGGTTTAATTTATATCACTGCTTTATGTGAATTTTACGGAAGGAGGAGAGCGCATGCTAATACGGGTCATGTATGATGATGACAGGTCCGGCATGGTTAAACCGTATCTACTGGACAAACTGCTGGAACAAAAAAAAGTGACTGGCTTTTTACGTCTGGACGGTTGGGTTGCTGTAGGCCGCGATATTCTTCGAAGTCCTAGCAGTTCCCACGATTACGATGGGTCTGAGCGTCGAAATTGTGATGCATTAGGGCAAAAATTGATGATGAGATCATTGCAAGAGGTCGCCGGTATCGCCGGAGTTCTGATCCTTGTTTCTATTCTACTTTCGGGGTTGTTGTGAAAATCCCAACTGATGCCCCAACAGGGAATACCGATTTCCATTAACTCACCATCAATCAGACATGAAAATGGCCACCTCAGAAATGGATGACCATTCTTGCCTTGCAGGGAATCTAGTAATTGGGCTATCCCCATACTTTTTGTAGGTCAAATTTGGGTGGTATAACTTCTCGGGCAGAAGTGACAACTAACTTCTCGGGCAGAAGTGACAACTACCCTGAACCCTACCGCCCAGATAGGTTACCCCGCCTCTCTGAGCTTCTTGGCCAGTTCTACAACCGCTGCATCAATGCACTTGGCTATCTCGTCGGTGACATCGATGGCGACGATTGTCGATTTCCCGGTTTTCAAATCGATGAATTCCAGCGTATAGCCGACTGGCATGACCACTCCCCGGACAGGGATAACGTGCATTTGCCGATAGCGGATGTTGCCCAGAAGCAGGAAGTCTGGCGCTTGAGACAGATTCAATTCGGCTTGCAGATCCTGGCCGTTCTTCTTACGAAGTCGATCACCGAGAGTTTTGTAGTCATCGCTGTAGAGAAATTCGGAAGCGAAGAGCTTTTCTTTGTTGAGGCGGCTGGCGAAGGTCTCAGCCTCTTCTCCACGACAAATATAGTAGGCATCTTTTTCTTTGGTAAACGGGCCGACAACGAGCAGGTTCCCTCCAGGCTGAAGTTCCTTTAGCTTGCCAGAGACCACCTTGATCTCGACGCTGTCGGCAAGTTCGTTCAACTCTCCGTAGATGGGACCGCAGGCGGTCAAGGGCAGAAAGAGTAGTAGCAGAGTGAGTATTTTCATCATCAGGTCATCTCCTCGGCTCAACAGGGTGGCAGCGCAAACAAGGCTCGTAGTCCAGGGCGTGCCGGGTGATAGAAGAGATCGGTTTTTCCGGTTTGTTGTGACATTCCAGACATTGTTCCAACTTGGTGGATGCAGCACACTGGCTGTCAGTGCGCTTGCGGCGTGGCGCGAAGGGGACGCCGCAACAGTTGGCGAGAAAAATGAGCAGGCTCAGAACAGCCAGCCAACGGATAAATTTGGACATGGGAGAATCTCTCCTGCTAATTGGAACTGTTTTTAGACATCTTTTGAGCCGGGAGTCGATCGGCAAGGAACTGGACGATTGCCGGAACAACGAACTCGAAGTTTTCGTGAACATCCGCCTCGACCACTGTTTTTTTGGCGTTGAGCAGGTCGAAAAAGGTCAGGCGGAAGGCAGCATCCATGGTGACGTCGCTGAAAACGTTGTATAGGACTTTACGCTTCGTTATGACGCCGGAAAGAATCATATCTGGTGCCGCATCCAGCTGAAGCTGTTGCTTGATCTGCTCCGGCGACATTTCGATCAAGTCGGTCAGAAGCAACTCCGGGTTGTCATCAAAGTAAAACTGGGCGTCAAACAGACCTTCTTCAGCCAAGCTTTCGACAAAGTTGGCAGCATCTTCCCCCCGACAGAGGTAATAGCCGCCCTTGGTGTGGGTGAAGGGAGCGACCACCAGCAGCTTACCGCCGGTGCGTAATTCACTGAGCTGACCTACCGTGACTGCGACCGACTTTATTCCGGGTACGGAGGTCGGGCCTTTGAAGGTGGAACAGGCGGCCAAAATCGGTAGCAGGCAAAGCAGGATCAGAATTCTTGTCATTGAAGTCTCCAGGCGGTTTACACAGAGAATGGTATCAGGTCGGAGGTGATTGACAGCAATCCTAACACAGGGGGCGCTGGAAGCGTCCTGCCATTCACCACATATCAGACATGTAAACCGAAGGGCTGTTAGTGAAAACTACCCGTATTTTAACTCTCAAGTTAAGGGATCTTGGTGCATCAGTTTTTTTTTCAGCAACCCTTGCCAGAAACTACCCCAGCGGCTATGTGAACCAGCTAATTGGCTCTTTTTTGTAGAGAAAAGTACAGTAGCCAGCAAGTACCGGAGCATGTTTTCTTTTTCACAACTCGCGGTGATGTCATTTCTGGCCATTTCACCTCCAACCTTATTCTGTCGATTAGCGAGCTGTATCTAGTTAAGCATGTTTCTAATGGAAGGCAACCGGCCCCTATTCTCGGCAGGGCAATAATGTAGTGGTTCAATGAAACCGGACACCAACTTAGGTGGTATAGTCGCCACCCAAAGAGAGGTGTTCAATGAACCAACGAAACAGAAGATCATTTACAAA
>JAAXQF010000185.1 GCA_012974435.1 Desulfuromonadales bacterium
TCTCGGCTTCTTAACACTCCGCTCGAATTGGCTGAGTTCCATCTGTGGTACATCAAGACTAAGGGGTGGGTCGAACGACTCGAGACAGGTCATTTGGCAATCACCGCACTGGGCGTTGATCAGGTTGAGAAGAGCCGTTCCCTCCGCCCGGAGAAGTTGATCGAAGCTCATAACCATCCACACGACGCTGCAGAAGGTTGGCAGGCAAGCGATGAAGATTTGCGGGCAGCGAATGAGTAAGCACAGCCGCCAGTTGGATGAAATCTGCCTTCCTGTTGATGGCGATGTATAGAAAGCCGTTTAGTCCACAAAACTATGGCCACCAGGGTTCAATCCTTGGTGGCCGTTTTCTTATATGTCAGGGTCAGTAAGAATTTCGCATTCCGGTCAATTTGAGCATGTCTAATCAATGCGAGAGGATAAATAGTAAACTGGATTACTGGACTCGAAACAGTTCCACAATGAGAGCTACTTTCCTGGAAGGCGCTCTTTTCTTTTGGCCTCCGATTAATGTCTGAAACGCAATCAAAACATCTTCGAGCAATCGCAGCCTTATCGTCCCCTCCTCTTTCAAGTGTTGATCCTTAGTGAACCGGTAGCGACAGATCAAACCTCCTGCAAAGAAGCATCAGTTTGATAGTATTACTTGTAGATCGCAACAAATCTTATACAAGAGAAGCACTATTAAAGTTTGGAGGTTATTATGAACGTGAACAGTTCATACAAGAAAGCCTTCACAGGTCAGAAGCAACTGTACTCTTTGGCCTTGATTGTCCTGACCCTGCTTTGGTGCATGGTCAGCTCAGGCTGGGCCGGCGAAAAAGCTAACCTTTTAGATGGCAGATCCTTTGTAGGGAAGAATGGTGAAGTGGGCCAAAAACTTGCGGAGTACGAAGATGAGGAAATCATCTTCCAAAAGGGTCTGTTTACTTCTGTTTCATGTGAACCCTACAATTTTAGTAGCAGTCCATATAATACAAAAGTAGTTGACGAGAAAATTCATTTCAACGCTGTCACGGAAAGTGCGACACACGGGACAATATCTTGGCAAGGTGTCATTGATGGAGATCAAGTCGAGGTGAGCTTTGTCTGGACCAAGGAACGTTGGTATTGGGACATCCGCAGAGAGTATTGGTTCAAGGGCAATTTGAAAAAGTGAGCTGTTATCTTTCTGCCGCACTAAAGGTGCAACCTGCCTCTGGAGCACTAGATTGGACAATACGGGCCAGGATAAAGAGGTTTCTTCAAAGAAAAAACGTCACACCAGAATGGCCATCGTTCTGGCGTTCATACTGCTACTCAATGTGGCAGGTACGTGGCTGGGGCATCTAATCAACTTCCAGTTATTTCCGCGCCATGATTCAATGCTTCACACTGTTCTACTGATTGCTGTTGTGATCTACATCCTCTTGATGGCAACTCCATTCATGCCAGGGCTTGAAGTCGGGATGGCAGTCATGTTGTTGTTTGGAAGCAAAAGTGCTTTGCTGGTTTATTTCTGTACGATAGTGGCCTTGTCAATCAGCTACACAATAGGAAGATTTTTCCCTCTTAATATAGTGCGCCGCCTTCTCAAATGGCTGTATCTGGAGAAGGCGAGTGAACTTGTCATCGAACTGGAACCGCTAGCTCAACAAGAACGATTAGAATATTTGAGCGGTAAAGCACCGAGCAGGATTGCTCCGTTTCTTCTCAAGCACCGCTTTGTAACTATCGCCTTACTTTTAAACCTTCCCGGTAACGCCTTAATCGGAGGAGGCGGTGGAATCGGACTCGTGGTAGGAATGAGTAGACTTGTCCCCTTCCACACTTACGTTCTCGTAATGGCTATTGCCGTCTCACCAGTCCCATTATGCATCTATCTTCAAGGGCTTTGATGCTATCAGGCGTCAGATGAGCCTTGTTATCGGCACGTTCTAAGTCATTTTGGGGCATGCATTTTATCAACTTCAGCTTTAAAATCCTCAAAGTCATACCCCATGCCGTTGAGCACAGTGCTCCAATGGCGCACGTGAGCAGCAATCGCGACAGCTTCACGAATTTCGGCTTCAGTGGCACCCTCCGCACGCGCGTTTTTATCGTGGGCGTAGACACAGTAAACACAAGGAATTTGGGCTGATACCCCCAAAGCAATGAGTTCACGTGTTTTCGCATCGAGGGTGGCCCCCTTACCCATCAGGGCACCTTCAGCTTCGAGCCTGGACTTGAGGGCATGCTCAGGATAGGTGTCCTTATAGAATTTAGGCGGCTCTTGTCCCATAACTGTGGTGGCAAAAATAGAGAGTGTCACTACTAGTATAATTATCTTCATAAATTTCATCTTTAATTCCTCCACTTCAGGTTAGATTTCCCTTGTCAGGTCCTCAGCCCTTAGAAATTAAAAGCCGAGCACACCGATAGGATTTGTCCTTCGGTAGCTCGGCCATCTTGAAGTGAAAAAGTTGTGAGATCCGCCGCTTTCCGTCCCCGCTTTTCAGTAGGTTTGGTTTTATCGAGACCTTGTAAGTTTAATTATCCTCTTTTGCTGGTTCTGGAGTCAAGGGTGGGGCAGTCTACTAAGAATGATGAGTGGCCTTCTCTTTTCTTACATTGCAGGGTAAGCAAGAATTTCGTATTTTAGTCAAAAACAACCTATAAATTAGTTGCGAGAGGAATTGTGGGAAACATTTGAGATGCATTTGATATAATGCCGCCTGGTGTGGTTGACTTCTTATAAGTCAGGGGTAGTAAGAATTTTGCATTTCGGCCAATCTGAGCACCGCAGAACAATGTAGGAGGATAAATAAGAATCCATCGCTTTGACTTTAGCTCTTGGTTAGATAAAGTTTACGTCTTATTTGATGGCTTCCATGGGGGATGGAATGGTGAGCAGGCAAGCAGGACATTCTAAACAAACTTTAGACCGCTGCCGTCGGCATCCCGCTGACTGGCGGTTTTTTCTTGTGAAACAGAGACATGCACGACCTCCCTCAAGGTAATAGTCAGATACATTTCAGTCTATGTGACACCACTTTTTACTTCTTGCGTAAACCCGACAAAACCAGCGCAAATTCGTCAAGTTTCGATATTCGGCACTCAAAGGCTCCCAAAACCCGCTGAGCAAAAATGATAGCAGAGTTCTGCAACCGGTCGGCAGTTACTGATGCAGACAGATAACCGCCCCGGATTGTTGCTGATCCAGATCAGCGCTGTCGCCGGCTATTGGCAATCGTCCAGTCGTAAGGTGTGAATCTTACGGAGTAGTCCAACGGAGCTGGTTGCGGTGCGTAGCGGTTTGCGAACTCGATGAGATTACTTCCCTGCGCCGGCACAAAATCCTCCGTATAAAACTTCAGGATTTCGTTAAGCCATACGGTGCTGTTGACCGTATCAATGCGGAAGTTCTGTGGCTGTGCAAAGAAGGCCTTACTTTCGCGCTCAAGCTCCGCGTCGAGCGCTAACGCGGAGAAAGGAGTACTCGGCAATCTCGGGCATGAGACAGCCAAACAGTTTAGCGCGAAGTGAACGCGCGGGTCACCCAAGTTGCGCGTGAAGGGGCGAATCACATCGTTCTCGAAGTTGTAAAGCGACATCACTTGGCCACCAATGTGAAGCTTGTGGAAAACGAAAAATATAAATTTGCGCCAACCCGCATGCGAGAAGGGAATCCCGCTCTCGATGACGTTGAACATTGACAATGCATTGTACGCGTTGATCATGTGCGCAAGACGTTCATTGACGTCAGTCATATTGCTCCACTGCGTGTCGGCAACGAAACGCACGTAGCGATCGAGGTCCGCACGGTTGCGTGATAGCGCATCAAAGTCAACCTCTCCCTGATTATTGACGAATCGAACCAGCACGCGCGACCAGGCGGCCTGTGCCGCATCAGCGTCCGTCGGTAGAACCTGCGGAGCGGGCACCACGGCAAACCTTCCGGAAACCAGAACCAGCAGAACGAAGATGCCGCCAGCGATCAATAACAGTAACGCGCCCGCTTTCATGATTTCATCCCTTGACTCTCAGTTCCGGCTTCCTGCGTCTGGTCGCGCAGCGGTTGCCAGGTGCCAGCAGAGGTCTGCAACGGCTGCAGCAAATAACTGTCGCGCCTGGCATTGTAGGCACACATGCTCAACGGGCCATCTTGGGTGATGGCCACAAAGGCGCAGGCGTCGATGCGTTCACGATCGAGCTGGCAAGCATCCATGAAGTTATGAGTTATAAACGTAAGCTTTTGAACGCGCCCGCGTGCCACAACGAGGTCTTTTCGCGCTTTCCATGTAAAGGCAAGTACCCAGCGCACAGATGGAAGCCACAGTTTTGGCCGCATCAAGAGGGCCGCTCCCAGAGATCGGGCGGCCCGCCAGGGGGTGGCTCGGTCGATGTGCGCGGTAGCCGTCTTGTCCATGAATCGCTGGATGAATGTGTCATCGGCAAAGGCGTCGTAAACCTGCCCGTTGATCACAAGCATCACGGCACAGCGGGTGCAGTCGCGGTGACCGGCAGCCAACGTATTAAAGTTCAACGACACGCTGACGCCTCGCTGCAATAGTGTGGCAACGCTGTCGTTACTTATCGCGTGGCCGCGCACGCCCAAAATCCCACGCCCGGTTTCCGCCTGTAGTTGAAATGACGCCAGGCGAACCACGTCGGATTTCTCCGCAAAAAACGCCGCGAGCTTGGGAATATCGTCGATGTTTCCTGCGTGAACTGTGGTGCTGAAGAAAACTCCGACCGGCAAATTTCGCGCCCGTTCGATGTATTCCTGCCGCAGTGCGTTCAGATCCTGTTCCGTCCGGCAGCCGTCGCGCTGCTGAGTTGAATCCACGTGAAAAACAACATCGGTCAATCCCGCTTCGGACAATTCGGTTAACAAGCTTCGCGACGCTTTGACGCCGTTGGTGAACAACGACGCACGCAGGCCGAGTTGCACAAGCCGTTTGACGATGGCTACCAGTTCATCGCGTCGCCGCAACGTAGGCTCGCCCCCGGACACCTGCACGTCAGTGCCGGGGCCATAGTGCTGGGCAATCATGTCGATGCGGCGGAATACTTCCTCCAACGGAAAGTCTCGTACCGCTTCGGATGAGTTGCTCAGGTAGCATAGCGTGCAGTCGAGGTTGCAGCGTTGCGTAATTTCCAGCGATACACATGCAATTGGCCATCGACGCCCTGCCATCTGGTTTGGATGCCATTGATCAGTGCATTGCATGCGCCGACGCATATCGGTCAGTGGATCGGACAACGGTGTGCGCTGAGGCTGGAAGACTTCCGCCTTTGCAACCGCGCACGCACAGTTGGTGGAAGTGGCGGTTGATTTTTGATTATTAGTCATAGAGACAAATTGCATTTCTCTTTCCTTATCATTAATCGGACGACCGCCAGAAACGAGATGTGAAGTTCGAGGAGCGCAAGTGACCCAATTACGATTATAGCGCAAACGATTTCCTAGACTGTATCTTCTGCGGTATCTGTGGTCAGTCATCATCTCTCATGGTATTTGAATCGCCTCAAATTTCCTAGACACTCTTGACACATCCGGAGGTGCCTCGCAAATCACGACTTTTAAAACACATAAACCCCGCCTGGTGACCCGGACGGGGTTTTCTTATAAGTCAGGGGTAGTGTGAATTGTTCTTTTTTGCGAATCAAATCACCTCAAAACAATGTGAGAGGATAAATAATAATCAACGATCTTCTCTGCGCTGACTCTCTCACTAGACACACATCCATTCTTAAAAACCAGGATTAGTAAGAAAACACCGATTCCACTCTGTACGACCAAGTAAAACTGGATGTAGCAACTTATCAGACGAATCCGTTTAACAACCTAATTTAGTATGCCTGTACTTTTGATTATATGATTTTTAATTCAGTTTCTTGTTGACAAAAAAGCACGGTCGTGCGATTAACGTGTATATGACTAAAGGCGATGACACAAAACAGTATATTCTTGCCGCAGGGCTGGGAATGGCCAGTGAACTTGGCCTAGAAGATGTCACCATTGGTGCTCTTGCCAAGAGGACAGGAATGTCTAAGAGTGGACTTTTTGCTCACTTTCAGTCGAAAGAGAACCTACAAATTGCGATTATGGAACACGCCGCAGAACTGTTCAAGCAAACGGTTATCATGCCGGTCTTGCAAGTTACTGCTGGGATTTCTCGTATCAATGCCCTGCTCAACAACTGGATTTCCTGGGGATCCAAACTTCCCGGAGGGTGTATTTTTGTCGTTGCTGGCAACGAGTTTACTGAACGGCCTGGAAAGGTGCGTGACTTTCTTCTGAACCAGCAAATGGACTGGCATCAGTTCTTGTGCCGTGTCGCTCAATCCGCAATTGATGTAGGTGATTTTCGTTCCGACAGCGACTGCGATCAGTTCGCCTTTGAGTTCTATTCACATATTCTTGGTTTTCATCTTTACCATAAGTTGCTGCAGAGCCAAGACTGCACGCAGCGTCAACAGACAGCCCTGGCTCGATTGTTAGATAGTTATCGATAAATAAAGAAAGCATAATATTGATTTTTTTTATTTGATTAAAAATAGCACGTTCGTGCTCTTATGGGCTTATGAAAGAACAGAAAAAAAACGATGTCCACTTTTTGTGGGAAAGACCAATAAAGGTCAATAAGGGAGAAAAAGAAATGCCTATCGTTACAGTCAAAACTGTTGAAGGTCTTCTGACGCCGGAAAAGAAAAGCGAACTCCACCAAAAGCTGTCCGATTTGTTAGTCGAAATTGAAGGGGGCGGTAATCCAAAGTTTGCCAGGTTTGTCGTGGTCAACTTAACTGAAGAGCCTGCTGAAAATTTTAGTGGCGGAGGTATCCAACTAAAACCCGAAATGTTTGGTCTCAAGTAAAATGGATATAAACAAAATGAACCCAAAATACGATGCTATCGCACAACGTAAAGCGGCTAAAATTGCAGGCTTAATGTTTCTGTTAAGCCTAATAATCCCTTTGCTTAACTGGTCTTTTGTCCTCTCCCGATTTGTTGTTGCCGAAAATGCCATAGCTACAAGCAATAACATTATGGCCAATGAGTTTCAGTTTCGTTTTGGTATCACGATCGAACTGATCATGGCTGTCGGCTTGATCGTATTGGCCCTGGCGCTTTATGTCATACTCAAACCTGTAAACAGGAACCTTGCGCTGCTTGCGCTGCTTTTGAAGACGGTAGAGGCGGCTTTAGTAGCCGCTATTGTGCTCGTCTCTTTTATTGCTTTGCTGGTTTTAAATGGAGACTCCTCTTTGGCAACATTGCCACCAGAACAGTTGCAGGCCCCCGTCGGCTTTATTCTCAACCTACATACTGCTCTCTATGCTGTTCCCATGGTATTTCTTGGTCTGGACATGATGGTGTTTTCTTATCTGTTTTTCAAATCGAAGTATATACCTAGGATACTGGCCAACTTTGGCATCCTTTCGTTTGCGCTTATTTTTATTCACGCATTGATGTTTATGCTGACACCCAAATATGCAACGATGCCGATAAATCAAATTGTATTTTGGGTCCCGAGCGGGCTTTTTGAGATAACAATCGGTATCTGGCTTTTGTCTAAAGGACTAAAGATCGAACAGACGCAATAGATCTGAAGGAAGGTTTATGGAAAAGAAAATCGGCTGGTTTCTTCTCTCTGGCCTGATCATCGGGCCTATCATGGGCACCGGAATAATTCTCCTGCCACCGCTTGTCTATCAGGTGGCTGGTGTCTGGGCGCTTCCGGCATGGGTAGTCATGGTCTGTGTCAGCTTCTTTTTTGCGTTTATCTTTTCGTCCCTCACTATCCTATCACCAGGTGACGCCGGTGTTGCAAATGCTATCGAAAAAGCATTTGGTAAGCAGGTGAAACTATTGGCATCCTTTTACCTGATCGGCGCCGGGCTGTTCGGGCCAGTCGCCGTCCTGATGATTGCAGAGAAATACAGTAACCCGTTTCCTATTGTTGAGCCGGCGATGTTCGCTCTCGGAATTATGCCGGTTTGCCTATTCATGCTGCTTCGCCAGGTCACTTCCTTCGGGCGTATTGCGCTGGTGCTCTCAACCGTTTCGGCGGCAATACTTTTTATCGGTGGTAGTGTAAGCCTTCTATTTTACCGAAAGTTAGAGGTCACAGCACAGCCGTTTGACATGCCTACATTCGGGTACACGCTCCTGCTCCTATTCTGGATTATCGTCGGCTGGGAAGTGATGGGGAGTTTCAGCGGAGAGGTTAAAGACCCGAAACGCAACTTTCTGAAAGCTGCGTTATTCAGCGCGGTTGTCATCGCGGTCGTTGATATCGTGGTCGCATCGGCGGTGCAGTATGTAGACGTAAACTTGCTGGGTGGTGGCGTGGTGGACGTGTCGACTATCCTTATACCGGTTTTCGGCGGTGCCAGTCGCGCTGTTTTCGGTGTATTGGCGCTGGCACTTTGTATCAACACCTACCTCGCATTTGTCGGTGGCATCTCTCGCCTTGCCGCGTCTCTTGCTGAGTCCGGGCAGGTAGCGAAGTTTTTCGGGGGACGTTCTCGCAACAATACACCTGCTAGAGCGATTCTGTTTATCATGTTGGTGCATATCGTGCTGCTTGTGCTGTTATTGCAGGGTGTACTCGATATCGAAGTGTTGGTTGCAATCGCTGACGGCTTCTTTATCGCAAATGCCATCATCGGTATTCTGGCTGGGATGGTGCTGTTTAAGTCTCGTTGGCTGAAGGTTTCGACGTTGGTACTCGCGCTCTTTTTTGCTGGTATACTGCTCTTCTCGGCAAAGCCGGTGTTGGCGGTCATCATGCTGATGGCTATTTATGTGCTGAGTTGCGGGAAAATTGAGAGGAAACTTTTAAGTCGGTAAAACGGCTGATATATGATGAGCCTAACGACACCTCCTTGCTACGGTGCTTGTTATATTGGATGCCCGATAATTCACAACTTCTGAGGAGAAAAGCGGCTTCTTGTTGATAGAGACATTTAGGACGCTGATTAATCATAAAAATATGGCCACCAGTCAGAGCAGAAGTGATCGCTTTAACCAATTAACCCGCCATAGGCTTCGACCTATGGCAACATTCATAAGGGAACCTAGCATGAACCAGTCAGAGCAACAGTTTTCCATCGAGGTAGAAAACACCAATAAAAGATGTGCCATCGGAGAGACCTTCGGCAACCGCAACATCCACGAGAAAAGAATGCCGGCCCTCTCCTGCGAGGGAGCCTGCATCAAGGGCGAGATCGCCCGTCTCGCCGCCAATCTTGTGGCGAAAGAAAAGGGTTTTGCCCGGGCCTGCCACGGAGAACTCCTTTCTGTACCCGATTCAGCCATGGCCAATTGGGTCAAGCAGGTG
>JAAXQF010000141.1 GCA_012974435.1 Desulfuromonadales bacterium
TGAGACGACCATTGCGCATAGAACTTCCCGGGGCTTGGCACCATGTGATGAATCGTGGCCGGAGGGGCGATGATATTTTTTCAGACGTCGATGATTTTGGGGCATTTATTACTTTGTTGCAGAATAGCGCTGAATTATGGGGTGTCGGGATCAGTGCAATTGTTTGATGTCGGAATTCCGGAGTGAGCTATATAGAACTCTGCTAATTTCAAAATCATTTTTTGCTTTTGATGCGTCGGTATTGCCTTGATATGCGGTTTTATTGATAAAGTGGCAAAGTTGCAAGACGCTGGTCTATCAGATGAACGATCTCGGCGTAACGTTTGCTGTCGATATCGCCAAGTGGCGAATTAGGGGTCGGACCAAGCCAACTATCCAAAATTACAGGTAAATGTGTCAGCTTTTGCCCATTACAAGTTCTTATGGGTTGATTTTTGAGGTTAAAATCGGGCTTATAATCGGTTTGCCGGTCGAAATAACTCTGAAGAGGAAGAACTTGTGCCCAGAGCTCATCGGCATTTCATTTTTTGCCGCAGATGAACGCAGATTTTCGCGGATAGGGCTTAAGCTGTTATTAAGGCTCTGTTAGTGAATAAGATTGTTTTAAGCATAAAAAAAACCAACAAACTCACAGTGACTTAGTGTCTATCGGCTTTCGATTGTGTAGTGAGGCTCGTCCTGTCCATCAACCCAGGTCGCCAATAGAGAACATATGTCGTCTTCATCAACATAGTATCGAACATGTAGTCGCCTATAGGCGGTATCTTTCACGGCAAGGTGAAATTCCTGCTCAACGCCGCCCAACATTTTTGCCATTCGGGACAGTATACTTAACTTTGACATCCTCAGGCCTTTTGCTAGGGTATGGCAAGAATCGCACGGGTAGTCGCACCGGGCTACTCGCATCACATCACCCAGCGTGGTAACCGTAGCCAGCAGACATTCTTCTGCGATGAAGATTATATTGCCTATCTAGATCTGTTAGCTATTCGTTTGGATAAAGAACTGGAACAAGAACTGGAACAAGAACTGGATTTGCTGGCTAAGTCAAAGGATAGCAATCGTAGCGCTGTCGTGTGTGAAGCGATTGTCCGCTATTTGGAAGATAACGAAGATTTAGAGCTGGCACGGCAGGCACTTGCTGGAATGGGTGGAAGCAAATCACTTAAGGATCTGAGGAAAGATCTTGGCCTGGACAGATTGAAGTCAGTGATGTTGCCGGGAAGAAGTTGTGCAAGCTCGATCGACCCATGCAGAAACGGATAATTGATTGGCTTGATGACTGCATCAATGAGTGCAAGAATCCCAGACATTTCGGCGAGCCATTGCGCGGCGGTATGGCTGGTTTATGGCGCTACCGCGTGGGTAACTATCGAATCCTTTGTGAAATTCAGGAGCAACGACTGGTTGTTCTGGCCTTGGCTATTGGGCATCGCCGCGAGGTATATCTACGCCGCAAATAATGTGAATGCGCTCGTGGAACGCAACGGATAAAATCAGACATGAAAATTATCCTTACCATCCTGCTGGCGGTTATCATCTGTACCGGCAGTGCAATCCCTGCCCAGGCGCTGTTGCCAGCTGAAGTGCTGGTGATTGCCAATCGCCGTGCGCCTGATAGTGTCGAGCTGGCCCGTTACTACTTGGCAAAGCGCGGCATACCGCCTGAGAACCTGCTGACTCTCACCACCACCGATCAGGAATCATGCTCCCGTGAAGCCTACAACCGGGAGATTGCGCAACCGGTTCGCAGCTTTCTGCAGAACCGAAAGCCGCTGCCCGCCATTCGTGCGTTTGTTACCCTGTACGGCATCCCCTTGAAGGTCTACCCCCCCTGCACTGACCAGCGCCGAGCAGTCCCAGTTAGGTCGCTTACAGGAACAGCGCGCCTTGTTAGGGCAAACTCTTAAGGCCGCAGCCGAAGATGAAACTGGCGCTGCGGTCTCCCTGTTTTGCCTCAGTCGAAACTGGAGAATTGCCCCTGTTGAGTTAGTGGGTTGACAGTCTCCCCATCCGGGGCTTTTCGGTGTTGGGCAGGGAGATGTTT
>JAAXQF010000027.1 GCA_012974435.1 Desulfuromonadales bacterium
CTGGAAGGGCAACAGTCTGATTCCTGTTTGGAGATACAACCAACGCAACGGGAATTGCATGTAGGTGAACTCGGCAACGGTGCTTCCCAACGGCGAAAGAAAAGATTCTTGGCGGCAAAACAATGGTAATCGAGAGCACAGCGCGACAGCTGTTCCAACAGTCGATTGTCCGGGTTGTCTTGCAGGGTCTTGTTCACCAGGGGAACGAGTTTACGATCATCGAAGTGATCAGGCTGCCACTGGTTGTTGCGATCGACCTGGACACCCGCTACGTAAAAACGCTCTTCCTCAACACACCAACCGACCGCGGTGTAAGACCAGAGCGGCAATGTCTGTTCCTTACGTCGGTAATCAGCTGCAGGCAGCAAGGTGCGGGTATAGCCTGGAGTCAGAAAAGCCGAAACCGCCTGAATAGCACCTCCGCCCCATTGCTTGGGAAGGCGATCAGCCGTCAACTGCTTGCCGCTGCGACGGTCGAAACCGATCGGCGGGGTCTGTGGAATTGTGAAGAGACGGCTACCTTCAGGCATCGGGATCATCTCATCCATCTGCGGTCGCACCGCTTCCGTACCACTCATTCCTGCAAGCAGCAGATCGGGGTGCTCAAAGACCTCACCACTCTCATCGGCGACTACTGCCAGTATAGTTTTACCTTTTGCCACGCGTTGTTCCTTTAGCTTTCATAATGTTCGTTTATAGGACATATCCACACTGGGATATCCGTGCTTTGTTTGACTCTTCCGTTAAAGGGACAGTCCCCGTGCGGGAACAGTCCTAAATTACCACAAGCAACTCATTGAAAACAATTTCTCCTTCATGGTTATGCCAAGAGGTTGATATTTCAGCAATTCAATCAACAACCACATTATACTGCATATTGCTGTAGTTTATTTTTTACAAAAAACATCTTGACACCGTTGTTTATATGTTCTATTCCTTATCGAAACACTCAACAACAGGAGACAATCATGCAGTCACTCAAGAAACTCATCACGCTCACCCTTTTACTTCTAGCCGGCCTTCCAGCACTGGCAAGCGCAGGTCTGGGAGATTACTTTGTACAAACAGACTGGCTGGCCGAGAACCCTTCTAATGTTGTCGTTCTTGACGCTCGCCAGACCCCTCTCTTCATCCTGGGCCACATTAAGGGAGCTCACCACCTTCCCCGCAGTGGCTTCCTGGACAAGCGTGACGGCGTTAAGAGCCTGGTCCCAACCACCACCGCTTTCGAGGCCCTGATGCAGGAATTTGGCATCACACCCGAGACCACCGTGATCACTTACGCCGAAGACGGCAACCCTTATGCCGCACGCCTCGCCTGGACCTTGCGCTACCATGGCCATGACAAGGTTCTAGTTCTCGATGGCGGTTATGAAAAATGGTCCAAAGAGGGACATCCGACAACTTTGCTGCCAACAACGGCGGCGATCCCGAGCAGTTACCGCGTCTCATCGCCGGGCAATTCACGCGCCGAAGCAGACTATGTGCTGACCCAGCTTGGCAATCCATCAGTCGTCATCTGGGATACCCGTACCCCTGAAGAATATGACGGAACAAAGGTGCGCGCTGACCGGGGCGGCCATATCCCCGGCGCTACCCACCTCAACTGGACGCAGCTGCAGCATGAAGTCGATGGCGTTAAAGTTTTAAAGAGTGAGAGTGAGATTCGCCAACTGCTCGCAAAACATGGCATCACCTCTGATCAAGAGGTCATCGCCCATTGCCAGACAGGCATCCGTTCATCTTATGCAACTCTGGTGTTACAAGGATTAGGCTACACCGAGGTCAAGAACTACGATGGCTCATGGATTGAATGGGCGAACAACGCGACCCTGCCAATTATTGAAAATGCAGAGACACCTAGGCAGGATGAAGTCGCCTTGCTTCGCAACTAAATAGAGCCTTTGTTCTCCTGAGTTGAAAACATGTCCCCATCCGGGCAACCGGATGGGGACACTAGTATCCGACGCATAATTATGACTATACTGTCGTGCACAAAATCTTACGGGAGAATTCTATGTCGACAATCAACCGATT
>JAAXQF010000202.1 GCA_012974435.1 Desulfuromonadales bacterium
TATCGAACTCTGCTTTTTTCTTGAGGATCTCTTCAGCAAAAAGATAGATTTATTAACTCCGGAATCACTCAGCCCCCACCTCAAAGAACAGATTTTGCGTGAAGTTCAGTATGAAACCATCCACTAACTACCTTCAGCACATCCTTGATGAGACTCGGTTTCTAACCGAGAACCTCTCCGATATCAACCTCGAACGCTTCCTGCACGACCCAGTCCTGCAGCGTGCAGTTGTCAGAAGCCTTTACATTAAGAGGGACACTTCCGGAAGTGTCCCTCTTAAATGTTAGATGGGTCTGCCATTTCGCGTCGCCTGTTCAATTATTTTAGCCATTTGCCGACCATCTTCCAACAGGAATTTCTTATAATCATACCGATCAGCAGGATCGAGCCAGGAAGGCGTCTTAAGCAAAGAATCTGGTTTACCCTCTACATGATACTGCGCACTGGACCAAACGAAATCCTCTGCAACATCCACCATGCCTGCCGTAACCGGATTGTTTTCAACGTATCGCGCAACCGCCCATTGGTAGCTATCGGTGTCTACAACAGATGAGAAAAATCGATTTTGCCACACTCGACCTGAGCGATAATACTTACGGTTGACGTGTTGAGTGTACATCATGTTGGTTAAACCGACACCGCGGGCCAGACCTTTTAGCTCGTTAGGAGCTGCCAGCAAATGTATGTGGTTAGTCATCAGGCAATAAGCCCAAATATCAACCTGATACTTTTGGGTATAGTGACTTAAAAAATCAAGATAAGCCCACCGATCTTCATCATCAAAAAAGACCGGTTCGCGATTGTTCCCGCGTTGAGTAATGTGATGTGGATAGCCGATGGCTACCACTCTTGAATTGCGCGGCATAATCCCCTCAGTGAAATGTCATAGTATAAAAACAATAAAATCAGATTGCATTGTAACTGAAGAACAAACGAGCAGCAACAGCATCAACAGCATCAAAAGTTTACATAATGAGGGACACTTCCGGAAGTGTCCCCGATTCCCCCGATTCTTAGAAGCATAAAAATGACGAGATGTGGATATTGCGTGGCATGATCCCTCCAAAGTACAAATTCAACAACGAAACAATACAGATATCAGTCATTATGTGAACAAGAAGAGCTACCAACTCAACAGGTTTTATTCAACCATTTCCGGTGACACAGTACCATTGTGTCACCGGAATTAGATTTCTGTGCCTCGCAATTTAATGTGTCAGGGAATGCGCAAACACACTTGATTTTTACGGTAGTGTGATGTACATTGTTAATCACTACCAGAGAAGGGAGACAGCATAATGGCTAGTAATGCTCTAGTAACTACTCGAATCGACAAAAAGATTAAGTCTGACGCAGCCGCTGTTCTTGGGGCTATGGGGCTGACTGTTTCTGACGCAGTTCGCTTGCTCCTTACCAGGGTTGCACATGATGGGGCTCTTCCTTTTGAGCCTTTAGTGCCCAACGCTGAGACAATTGCGGCCATGAAGGAGGCGCGAGCCGGCAAGCTTACATCTTTCAACTCGATTGAGGACCTAATGGCGGACTTGAATGCGGACGATTGAGAGAACCGGCGCATTCAAGAAGGACTACAAGCGCGTCAAGGCCACCCCTAAGCATCGCAATATTGACGATAAGCTAGAGGTGGTCTTGCTCCATCTCGTTACAGACAACCCTTTGCCGAAGAAATACTGTGACCATCCTTTGTCAGGTGAATGGAAGGACTACAGAGATTGTCACGTTAAACCTGACTTAGTGCTCATTTATCGCAAGCCAGACCACCAAATCATTCAACTTGTTCGCTTGGGAAGCCACAGCGAACTAGGCCTTTGACTTGTTAGTTGAATCCGCCTTATGTAAAATAGCCCTTGATCTTCGATATCAATATAGGAAAGCCTGCTACTACCAGTAGCTGTGGATAGGCTCTGCTTGATGGGTGATCTTCGGAGAAGCTCTTGATCGAAGCCCCGGTAAACGGCGGCCGTAACTATAACGGTCCTAAGGTAGCGAAATTCCTTGTCGGGTAAGTTCCGACCTG
>JAAXQF010000344.1 GCA_012974435.1 Desulfuromonadales bacterium
ATAGAGTTATATCAAACAGTGACGAAATAAGTCAGATGGAGCACGTAAAAAACCTGCAGGTTGTTCTTGGCGAAACTGAAGAGTAGAGCCTGACAACTACGACAGGACCTGAATCGAGTAGCAGAACTACTTTAAAAAGTAGCAGATGCAGAAACTGTTGAACAGAGCAGTGATTCAGGGTGATCCTCGGCAGTTTCGTCACTGTTGTTTTATGCTATATGAGATGAGATTAAAGAGTGAGAGAGTTTTACCATGGCAGGGCACTTAGACATTGAGTGCCCTGTTTTGTGCTTTTAATTCACCATCACAGCTTGATCTGATTGATGCGTGTAGAAAGGCTCCTCTTTCTATCCAGGCGGAAGAGTGATATTGGAGATCGGTTTCTTTCTATGAGTTTATGATTCCGTGATCGCCATGCAGGCAAGCTCGACAACCTCCTCCATTGGAAGACGCGTATTGGTTTTTGCAAGAAAGCCGCTGCCATGAACAAAGCGGATCTCCGGGTTGCTTTCAATTACGCGAAAATCTACGATTGTGTTATCGCCTAAACGCAGCAACTCCCAGCCTTCACCGCGATTGGATGGGGTAATGCTCATCACGATATTCTCATCGTCCAGGAAGCGCAGATAGAGTTCCATTGCCAGCTTGGGAGAATTGTCGATGTCACTGGCAACAGCCTTAAGGTGCTTAATCTCTATCACTTTCGTCTCAGATTTGAGCCGCTCAAGGCGTTCCATCTTACGCCCGATCAAGGCGATCATGTTTTCGCCGAGCGACTTCATGAGGTCGTAAAGTGGATTCTGGGCATTTAAAGACTCGAGACTGGCAAAGGTCGAAATGATGTAGCCGTCTATCGGTGACGAGGAAGCAAAGAGCACGCTCGAATCTACACCAAGGTGTTCGGCCGTACGGTAAGGACCACGAACGTCCATCATGCTCATATGCGGATACCATGCGAACATCAGCATGGCGGCTTCATGATGGCCAAGATGCTGCATAACCAGGTGAAAAGCACAGGGCAGTGAAGGATCCTGGTGGTGATCGAAGTTGTGGCGCTCAGAGCTAAGCTCCAGACCGACATCCACGACGTAAGTGTCGGGATCGTTCAAGTCTTCTTCGGTAGGTTCACGACGGAAAACTTCCGCTTGCTTCAAGGTTGCAAGCAAGACACTCACAGAGAGGAAATCATCTTTGTGGGCGCTGCCTGGGTGGGCCACAATTTTATACATTTATCTAGCCTCATCTAGCAACATGTCGGACTAACCATGAACTGGCTGCAAATCCGCCTGTTTGGCCCATATTTCAGCTCCTTTTCGACCAATAGCTAAGGCTATTACTCTCAAAAGAGCCAAAATCTGTTCTCAAACAGTCAAATTCTCGCTTCAGCCCAGATAGTCCGACAGGCTGCTAGGGCAAATGACTGTTAACTTACAATATTAACTCTACCAGATTCTGTGCCCTGTATGGGTTGATGCTTCTCTTGTTCGCTTAACAGGGGGTGTTTTCTACTCCTTCTTTGCCGATTTGGCAATAAAAAAAGACCCTCATATCGAAGGCCTTTAATTTCATCTGGAAGCATTTACCGGGTCCTGAACTGATAGCTGTCGTGCTCTTCCTGAGCGATATCCGCTCGAACCTGTTCAACGCTACGTTCATAGATGAGCTCACGGCCCAGCACACTCCCTGCATAGGCCAGGCTGTTGCGCGTAGGAGTGAGCTTGCACTTGGCATTGTGGACACCTTCGCCCAGAATAATCCAGATGGCTTCTGGCTTTTTGCTGGAGACGACAACCTCCAGGATCTGGCCACTTTCCGCCTTCACTTTGATCTTTTCGTCATCCATTAAGATATCCACTCCTGATAAATTGGTGACAGTTACCTCATTTAAAAAAGAGTTAGCTTAATGAGGTAACTGTCACCGTATTATGGAAAGCTCCAACCGTGAGCGTTTAGATCGATCCGATTTGTACCATCAAAACAAACCCCTTCTATTTCCAGCAAATCGCGCTGCAGTAGATTACTACCACCATCTGCGCGAGGGCTGATCATGCCCTTGCTGTTGACGATACGTTGCCAGGGGACATCATTTCTGGCCGGCAGTGCCGACAAAGCAAAACCGACCGTGCGTGCAGTGCAGCCAACTTTCTGGCCAAGACAACCATAACTACACACATAACCGGGCGGGATCTGTTTAACCAGCGTGTAGATGCGTTGGTAGGGTGATTCTGTCTTTTCCTCAGTCATCAGCTCTCTTGTGCTAAAGCGGCTTGAACATCACGGTTCTAACTTTTAATCGCGCAGAGCTCTTACATTGCAAATCTTAATCAATCGCCCGGTATTCCACCTTGATAATTTCCAGGTCACTAACACCGCCAGGCGTCACAAAGGATACCGAGTCTCCCTCAGAGCGGCCAAGAAGCGCTTTCCCGATCGGTGAAACCCAGCTTACTTTTCCTTTTCCCCCATCGTATTCATCGATTCCGACAATAGAGTAAGCCTTTTCTTCGCCCTCATCGTCTTCAACGGTTACAGTCGCGCCAAAAAGGACTCGGCCATTGGCAATGTCCCCTTGCTTGACGGGGTCTACCACTTCTAAGCTTTCAATTCTTTTTGTTAGAAAGTGAATTCGACCATCCATTTTTCGCATCGCTCTTTTGGTTGCCTGGTACTCATAATTTTCCGAGCGATCCCCCTCCTCTGCAGCAATCCTCGCCGCCTTGGCGAGTATTGGTCTGTCGGTATAGAGCAGTTTCTTTAGCTCCGCGCGCAATCGTTTTGCGCATCCGGGGGTCATGTAAATGTTTTGTTGCAGCGGCATAGGTTACCAAGAATCCATTCTACGGAACTGACTCACTCTAGCAGCCTGTCGGACTTATAATGAACTGGCTGCTAGGTTGTGGGCGGTGATTCCAGAAGAGGTTTTATGAATTTTTCGAAGGTAACCTGTTGATTGGCAGTCAATAACTCAACTTCGCCCTGGTTGTCGAGCAATACGGTGCCGACACCAATCACGGTCTTGGGCAAGTAACCGGTCCCAGCAACGATCAATTCAATTTCATCAAGACGTTTTTTCAGAAGGCGCTCAAGAGCGTTGAGGTCGATCTCCATACATTTTCTCCATACGTATTCAGTTTCGGGTTCAAGATCCGCAACAACCGGAAGACTTTTTACTGCCGCAGCAGCCTCCACCTTGCGGTCGACCATTTACCATCTCTTCGACATTCTCATCCATCGCGGTTTCGAGATCAGAGATAACGGAGGCAAACTGGTTAGCCGACAGACCTTTGTCGCAACTGGGGCAAGTGGAATAGGTTTTCTTGAACCAACTCAGGGACTCGTAGATCGACTCGCCGCAATAGGGGCAGTCTAAGGCTATATTTGTTTCTGTCTGCACGCTTTATCTTCTCCTGACATTGATTTTGTGAGCCGTCCTATGAATTGGACGCGCTACTTACCATACCAGAAATTGAGCTTTCTAGGCCACCTTTCAACAAAAATATACTTTGCCGCGAATGGCAAGACTTTGCTGCCAGCTCAATTCAAACGAATCATGTGTTGATCGGTAAATATGGTGTATTTCCTTACGACAATTCATCTTAAAATGTAGTAGGATGATTGGACAACTTAATGTTTTTATTGAGAGGACTATCCCTTGAGAATATTTATCTTTTTCGCCTTATTTCTAATCCTCCCAGCAACCTCACCCGCAACAGATTACCAAGGAAATTGTACGGTTGCATTTGAGGGAAGTTCAACGCTCCATGATTTCAATGGCAAGGGCAGTTGTGAGCCTTTTATTGCCAGTGAAAATGCCGAAGCCATTATTGTCCCTGAGCTGACTGTAGCCGTGTCTGACATGGATACTGACAATTCCAGCCGTGACAAGAAAATGCGCAAAATGTTTGAGGCGGAAAAGTATCCGCTGATTAAAGGCATGAGTGGACCTATATCTCTAAGCGATATCAGGAAAGCCTTGGAAGAAAATATCGATAGCACACCAAATCTCCTCTTCCAGCTAAAAATTCGTGATATCGAAAAGCCTGTCACTGCGGTTCTGCAGAACATTGTGGAAACGGAGGGTAATATCACTGCAGACCTGACCTTCACACTCTCTCTTGCCGACTACCAACTCAAAGCACCTTCTGTTCTCGGCATCATCAGAGTCGGCGACAGTATCAAGGTCACAACATCCTTTCTTCTAGAAGCTCCTTAGACACGCCACAACCCCACTAAATGTGGACAAGGATAGATTATTATGTCCGTTTGGATTCATCATATAGAGACTGCAGTCCCCGAGAGATGCTACAGCCAGGAAGAAGTCGGCAAGCACATGCTTGAGTGGACCATTGACGAGCGTGACAAGCGCCTGGTTCGGATGCTTTACCGAAACTCCGGCATTGAGACACGTCACAGCGTCATTTCCGATTGGGGAGAGGGTTTCTTTATCCCTACAGAAGACGGCTCTTACAGGCAGCCCAGCACTTCTGAACGCAATGACATCTACACCCGTGAAGGTCACAAGCTAGCTGTTGATCTTGGCCACAAATTGCTTGCGGCGGCGCCCGAGTTTCTTCCGTCAGAGATTACTCATGTGATCACAGCCTCCTGCACCGGCTTCTTTAACCCCGGGATCGATTACTTTATGTGCCAGGAGCTAGGACTGCCTACCAACACCAAACGTTATCACCTCGGCTTTATGGGCTGCTATGCGGCTTTCCCCGCGCTGAGTATGGCGGCACAATTCTGCCAGGCCAACCCGGAGGCCGTTGTCCTGGTCATGTGCCTGGAGTTGTGTAGCCTCCACCTGCAGATCAATGGCAGTGAAGATACGATTCTGGCCAATTCGCTCTTTGCCGACGGCGCCGGAGCTGTATTGGTCAGTGGGCGCTCACCGCAACCAGGAATCGACACCTATCGAATAGACGACTTCGACTCCGCGCTTATCCCGAGCGGCAAAGAAGCCATGGCCTGGAGTATAGGCGACCTGGGCTTCGATATCTCACTCTCGAGTTATGTCCCTAAAATTATCGGCGCCGGTATCAAGGGCCTGCTACAACCTCTCCTCACTAAAAACAAACTAACGGCGCAGGATATTGACCGCTGGGCCGTGCATCCGGGAGGCAAGACAATTGTTGACAAGGTTGCCAAAAGCCTTAGCCTCTCCGCAGATCAAGTTCAACCCTCAAGAACAGTTTTGCAAAACTTCGGTAATATGAGTAGCGCCACAATCCTTTTTGTTCTTAAAGAAACTCTTTCCCAGGCGGCAATATCAGATCAGGAGAAAGTCTGCGCCATGGCTTTCGGCCCAGGGCTAACCGTTGAAATGGCACTACTTCGGGCAAACAGGGCCACTAATGGCAAGCTCTCCTGATTATGATGTAATCATCGTCGGTGGCGGACCAGTGGGCCTGATGTTGGGGAACCTGCTCGGCAGGAAAAATCTCAACACACTATTGATAGAAAAAACTGCCGTGCCACCAGCCGAATCTATGGCAATCGGCGTCACCCCGCCCTCTCTTGACCTCTTTCAAATGAGTTGAGATCGCAAAGGTTCATGAAGGGAGAAGGCTCGCGGGAGAACTCAGCTTTCAATCTCTGGATGATCCACACCCCTATATCCTCGCCATTCCTCAGGCCACAACGATAGATGTTTTAGAGAATAATCTGCTGCGTGACGGAAGCGTCACCCTGTGTCGCGAAACCAACTTGATAGACATTGAACAGTCGGAACAGATGGTCACGGCGGGGGTGAAAAAAGCTGGTTCTGCAGAAGCCGAGTACATAACGGCTTCGTTTCTGGTCGGTTGCGACGGCCATCGTAGTATCGTTAGAGACCTGTCAGGAATAAAACTCACCGAAGAGAAAGAATATCCGGCCTGCTTCGTGATGGCTGATTTTGCCGACGATTCGGGCCTTGGAGATGAAGCCCATCTATTTTTCAGTTGTCATGGCTCGGTCGAGTCCTTCCCGCTTCCAAAAGGGCAACGCCGCTGGATTCTACAAACAGACCACTTGATAACCCCTCCGAATATAGAGCTGTTGACCAGGGACGTGCAAAGACGGACCGGTTATGACTTGGAGGGTTCAGAGCGTTTCTCAGAAAGCACGTTCAGGACAAGGCGTTTCGTTTGCCAGAGCTATCATAGTTGTCGCGTCGCCTTGTGTGGCGATGCTGCACATGTCATGAGTCCGGTTGGCGGTCAAGGCATGAACACAGGATTCGCCGATGCGGAATTTCTTGCAGAGGCTCTGCATCGGCACTTTTCCAACAGAGAGGGTTTTCACGCTTTGTTTGAAGAGTATGATCATTTTCGTCGCATTGCATTCAAGGTTGCAGCCACACGTGCGGAAAGAGGCATGTGGATGGGAACACGTCGTGGGAAGTTAGCTTCGGCACTACGCTTCCTCCTTGTCAAAGCTCTGCTTAGCCCAATTTTCAAAAAATCATTGCCTGATTATTTTGCCATGCTGACAATCCCTTGCCGTTCATTGAGATCAATTGACAACGACCATCTTTGATTTTGGAAAATGCCTGTGACTGAATCTCCAAAAAGCTCATCCAAGACCATTGAAGTACTGCTGTTATGGCTGATCGGCAAGGGCCGACAATGCACACTTCTCGGAGTTTTGGCAACAACCCTATTCCTTGCTTTTTTTGCTCTCCAGGTACCCATTGAAATCAGTAATGTCTCAATGGTGTCACATACCAAGGAGTTACAGGGGAACTATGACAGCTTTCGCAAAGTTTTTGGCAATGATGAAGTGTTGCTACTGGCAATAACCCATCCAGACTTGCTAGAACCTGAAAGCCTAAAAACAATAGACCAGATTACACAGGAACTCACACGGATCGAGGGTGTTACAAGAGTATTGAGCCTGTCAAATGCCGAACAACTTGTTGCCGGAGGTTTCGGAGTTGAGCTTGTTCCGCTTATCCCTGAGCAGAACGCTGGAAAGAACTATCAAAATGCGGTCACAAAAGCTCTTGAACAGAATCCGGTCCTTGCACAGCTACTGATTTCAAGAGACCTGCAAACAAGTATGATCATCATCGACCTGACCGGTGAGATAGATCAACAGGGGCAAGCCCTTGCAGCTATAGAGGCGTTGCTGACATCGAATCATAATAATACGAACTGGCATCTGACCGGCATCCCTCTACAAAAGCTTACCGTCTCCCGACTGATCCAACGTGATCAACAGGTCATTATTCCGTTTTCGGTCCTGGTGCTTGGCTCGCTGTTGCTGCTTGTCTTTAGACGGTTTTCAGGCCTGCTGCTACCGCTTGTAATCATGGCAATCAGTCTCTGCTGGACCGTTGGAATTTACACTCTATGTGGATTCTCACTCAACACCATTACTGCCTTGCTTCCGCCCGTTATTATGGTTCTGTCTGTCTCGACCACGGTGCATCTCTACAATGGCTGGTTGCAGCTTGCAGGCAAATCAGGAGATCCGAAACTTTTAATTATTGAAGAATTTCGGGAATTGTTTCTCCCCTGCCTGTTTACCGCTCTTACGACAGCACTTGGTCTTGTCTCATTGACAGTCAGTTCTATTCCGGCAGTGAAACTCTTTGGTGCTTTTTCCGCCCTTGGAGTGATGCTCTCTTTTGCAGTCAACATGCTCTTGGTGCCGGCATTGCTCAGTTACCTTCCTTTGCCAAAGATAAGTCGCCGCTACGACAAGGGAAGACTGAGTGCGGTTCTGCAAGCGACGGCAAAGTTGACGGTTAACCACCCTCGCCTGGTCCTAACCTTGTCACTCTTGCTTGCCTTGGCTGGTTTAAGCGGACTAAGCCATATCAACAACAACACTGATCTGATTCGTTTCGTTAAACCGACCGAAAAAATCTATCAAGACACGATGTTTATCGAGCATGCTGTTGGAGGTGTGAACAGCCTTGAATTTATGCTGACGCGCAGCGACAACAGCAGACTGACCCGTCTTGATGATCTGACTCGCGTGGATAAACTGCAGAACTCCATCAATGACCTGCAACCGGTCGCTGGCAGTTACAGTCTGTTGAGCGTTATCAAACAGCTTAATCGCGCAGAAGCCAATCAGGATCAACTGAGCCTTCCTGATAATGATGAAGACCTTTTGTATCTTTTCGATCTCCTCGAAATAAGCCCGAACCAGAAACAACTGCGTAAGTTGGTTAACCCGGAATTTACGACTCTGCGCATCAACGTGAGAATCAAGGCCATCGGCAGCGCCGACGCCGCCGACTTGGTTTCAAAAGTCGAACATCTGGCAAAAAAAGAGCTAGGCAATAATTACGAACTGCGGCCCACGGGGGATTTCTACCAGGTTGTCGTCGATTCCAACCGCCTTGTCTCTAATGTTGTGCGAAGTTTCTGCCTCTCTCTCAGCATGGTTTTGGCGGCTATTTTTATCCTTTTTCGGTCCTTTAAGCTTTTGGCGATGGCCCTAATCCCCAATCTGGTACCACTGGCATGGACTGGGGGACTGATGGGCTACTTGGATATCGATCTCAGTACAGGAACCGCCATGATTGCGGCTGTGGTTATCGGCTTAACGGTGGATAGTACAATCCATTACCTGGCTCGTTTTCAAAGAGAGTATCAAGGGGATAGCAAGGAATCGGTGACAATAACAACGACTGCAACGGGTCGAGCACTGACCATCTCTGCTTTGGTACTGTTCCTGGGCTTCTCGGTGGGCGGTTTGAGTAGTTTTCTTCCGACAATCTATTTCTCCTTATTGACGGGTGTTACGATGCTGGGCGCACTTGTGTGTGACCTGCTCGTACTGCCCGCCAGTCTGATCTTGTTTGACACAAAAGAAGGGAGTGCTTCAGAGTGATAAGAATCCTCGTTTTCTGCTTGGTCTGCCTCCTCATGGCCACGTCCTCCTCTAACGTTCAGGCAGGCACAGAAACCTTGATTTGGCGAGCACCTATTCCTGCTGAGCCACCCTATCAAGGTGAGGTTCGTTTGATCCGTCGCGATTCTGCGTTGGTCATGCAAACCATCCTCAACAGTAAAGTGCTAAGACACGTGGTTGCTGCAATTCAGAAAAAAGAGCTCAGTGATTGGCCGGAAGCCCGGGAGGGCTGGATCGATTCTCGCCGCTACTCAGACGAGCTTTACCGGGCCTATGAAAGCATTCAAGCCCGAGCAAAAAGAAGAAAAAGCAGTGATCGCTACCTCAACCTCTTGATAGAATTTATTCTTCAGGAGCGACATAGCTTTGTCGCATTGTACGAACCGACCTTATCAAAGAGTGGCGATCAATTTTCTATTCAAGGGAAAGAAGTTCTTAAAAAACTGAACACATCACGAACCTATATTTACAACAACCTGCAGGAAATAGCTCGGGACAGTTTTCAGCTCGAAGAACAGGAAGTCTTAAAGTTACTGCAACCAATACCGGGAGGGCTTTGATGAAAAACTTGCGTGGTGTCCTTGGTATCGGCAAACAGATAGACAGCCCGGACAAAAAACGAAATTTCAACGAACTTCACTTTACCGAAGCAGCCAGTCACTATGACATTGCGACCAGGGCCATGTCACTTGGTCGTGATCAGGCGTGGAAAAGGCACCTGGTGGCGGTCTTGCCTGAAGTTAGTAATCCAACTTGCGTTGATCTCGCCTCGGGCACTGGGGATATTGCATTTCTGTTAGCGGAGCGATTCCCAAATAGCAATATTACAGGTATCGACCTGACAGAAGAGATGGTGACCCTGGCTCAAGACCGCAACCGTTTCGATAATGTGTTTTTTACTTGCCGGGATATGGCTGAGACCGGATTTGATGACGCCTGTGTCGACATTGTCACGGGCAGTTACGCGCTGCGTAATGCGCCGGACCTTGGAGAAGGGTTGCATGAAATCAACCGGATTTTGAAACCGGGAGGGTGCGCCGCATTTCTCGACTTCTCTAAGTCGGCTCACCCCGTGAGTCAAAGCTGTCAGTACTGGCTTCTTAAATGCTGGTGTGGCCTGTGGGGCACCCTGTTGCACGCGAACCCAACAATTCACGCCTATATCGCCGACAGCCTTAAGCAGTTCCCGGCCCGCGACGATTACTATCAGCTTGTCAAAACGTCAGGGTTTGAGATTGTCTCCTCCAGGCTATTCTACTTCGGAATGCTCGAACTTCTTGTGATTCGGAAGGTGTCTTAAGACATTGTGTTGTCTCAGATAAAAGACTCCTGCAATCAGCCGTCAGTATCCCGTCCAAACTGGCGGAACTCGCCAAGATTACTGAACTCGCCCCACTCCAGGCTTTGATTTGGCGCATTGACAAAGTTGTAGACATTTTCGAGGATGTTGAAGTGTTTATGCTCCTCTTCAGCGATCTGCAGCAACAAGACTTTCACCTCGGGGTTGGTCTCTTTGCCGGCGATCTCCTCATAAAAACGGAAGCTGTTGGCTTCAAGCTTCATTGCGTGTTGGTAAGCCTTGAGAGAATCAGCAATGTTTTTTAACCCTTCGGTGCCACCAGGAAGCTGCTTGAACAGGTTCTGGGCAGTTTTAAGGGCCTCGGACGCAGGCATATTGCCGACTGTCTCTCCAGCATTAAGGGCCTTGAAGACCTCGGCGTGCTTGAGTTCATCAGCAGCCAAGGAGGTGAAAATAGTTTTCAGGCCAGGCAGCGTCGAAGAGTCAGCGAGGTCTCTGTAATATTCAAAGCCATCATTTTCCATCTCGATTGCAAAATCTAATACGTTCATGAAGCCTCCTGAAAAGGTAGTCTTTGTGTGTCCTCAACTCTCATTGAGGAAGAATCACTGTCAAGCAGCCTGTGTTCTGTAAAGGTCGGCACAATCCAAAGTTTCAAGCTAGTGCCGCGTCAGTTTGTCGTTGACGCGGCACTAGCTACTATTTACCTGTGAAAGATACAGGATTCATTGACAAGAGAATGCTCTTAATTGTATGAACTCATCTGCTAACAATATCCCACAACCACGTATAAATCGAAAGGCATGAAAGCATGAATGAGTACAAACTTTATAAATGTCAGATATGCGGCGACCCGTATCTGGGTGATGATGCGCCTATCAACTGCCCTTACTGCGGCGCCAAGAAACACTATTTCGTTGATGCACACGACTATGTCAACAAGTTCGAGCAGGAGAACAACTTCAGCGCCGAAGAGAAAAACAACTTCAAAGCAGCTCTTGATATTGAAATTGGTAATGCCAGTTTTTATAAGGCCGCGGCTGAAATCTCAACGGAAGACATCCACAAGTGGCTCTTTAAGGCACTTATGAAGGTTGAATCAGAACACGCCAGTATTTTCTCCAAGCACCTCAAGATTACCAAGCCTGCTCTCTTTGATGTTGAAGCAAGCACTGACGGCGAAGTGAACCTTCAGGAGAGCCATCGTCGGGAGCAGATCGCGATTGTGTCGTACCGGGAGTTTGCTGAAACTGCGACTTCGCCACGCGCCAAGGAAGTGTTCTCCGCTCTGGTGGAGATTGAAAACGATCACCTAGGCCTGGAAGACTGATCCACGATTGATGGACTGACTAAGATGGGTAAAGATTGAGTCGTAATCTTATAAGGTTACGACTCTCTCTTAATGTAAAATAAGAGGTTGGCGGTCGTCGTTATATCAACTGTTGTTCGCTGTTCTCAAGGAGCTGAAGATGCAAATATGGGTCGACGCTGACGCCTGCCCCAGGGTGATTAAAGATATTCTCTACAGGGCTGCTGACAGGAAAAAGGTGCAGCTGACCCTGGTCGCCAATCAGCCCATGCAAACCCCGACCTCAGCTTTTATCGGATCAATGGTTGTAGGCTCTGGGTTTGATGTGGCAGATGATAAGATTGTGGAGTTGATGCAGGCCGGGGATCTGGTGATTACTGCCGATATCCCCCTGGCTGCGGCAGCAATTGAGAAAAACGGCCATGCACTGAACCCACGCGGTGAGTTCTACACGGAAGACAACATCAAAGAACGGCTTGCGGTACGTAACATGCTTGACGAGCTTCGTGGTTGCGGCGTTGACACCGGCGGCCCGGCAACCTTCAGCGCTTGTGACAAGCAGGCGTTCGCTAACAAGCTTGACCAGTTTTTGGCGAAACACTGAGGAAACAAAGTGGTTAGTAAACAGTAACTAGTGATTAGATTTTCTGATTCCTAATCACTGGTCACTAATCACTGCCCTAAATCTAACTACAAAATTCCCGCCAGGAAGGATGCTCCGAATCAGGGTCAATCAACGCGGAATGGTTATCAAAAGCACAGATCGTTAACAACCCGGAAATTTCCTGTTGCAGATTGACAAGGCTGCCGTTAATCATCTCCTTATCAAACCCCTTCTCTCCCAACTTCAGAACCAAATCCATAGAGACAATACGACTAACAATCTTGCCTAAATCGGCCATTTTGCGTTGTGGGAGTGAAGCCTCAAGATCGAACTCGATCAATTCTTTAATCAGTCCGCTAGCGCGATGGGTGAGGTCAAAGCTGTTGAGGTAGCGGAACAGGTTTTTCTCCTTGGCGACTTTCATTTGTTTCAGGAGCGCTTCGGCAATCTGGATATAAAGAATATCGTTGGACCCTTCGAAGATCTGAAATGGACGACTGTCGACGATGGCGCGACCGGCGAAATGGTCAAGACGATAGCCAGCAGCCCCTACTAGTTGCAGTAATGATTGGGCGGCGTCCTGCATGAGATCAGTGACGCAGGTCTTGATAGAGTTCGCTTCTAACCCATGAGTGGCTAAATCTCGATCGATACTGGCGCGCTCGCTAGTGTTGACACACATTGCTGAACAGATGGTGAACGCCGACTGAATCTGCGCCAAGCGGGCTTGGACCTGGTCGTAGCTATACAAGGCTTTACCGCCAACCAAACGTTCGCGGCAATGACAGGTGGCTTCATCTAGTATCCGGGTAAGGAAACCCATCGCCATCGCTGGAAACTGCATGCGACTGCGATGCAGCAGGTCGAGCATCATCTTGATCCCTGTGCTGTGCGGGATCAGTCGATGTGTTTTTGGAATCGTAACATTGATACGATTGCGGCCGTAGGGAATCATGTAGAGGCCAAGGTTGTTGAATTTTTCCTCGACAACAACTTGCTGACCAGGTGCATTGGCGTCGCAAATAAAGAAGTCGATATCGCGTGCCAAACCCTTCTTTTCTGTGACCTGCCGTGCCGTAAGCAGCCAGTAGTCGGCCCAACCGGTCAAACCAGCCCAATGCTTGGTTCCTTGCAGGCGACAAGAAGCACCCTCTCCACTCCACGAACTCTGCATGTGCAAAGCATCGCTGCCATAGTCGGGCTCTGTGATCATCAAACCGCCCATCTTCTTGTGTTGCACAAAGTCATTTAAAACCGCTTCTCGTGCAGCCTCCTGACCATACTTTGTAACCGGCTGGATAAAGAGCGCCCAGTTGATTCCGAAAACCAGCGCCAAGGCCAGGGATTCGTACGAGGCGGCCTCAATTAGAGCAATGCCTTCACTGATTTGTCCGCCCCGCCCGCCATGCTCAGACTGAATGAAGGTGGACAATGGACTGGAAGCCATAATGTCTCGTAGGACATAGGGTGGCAGCCCACGATTTATGCTGAGTTTGTCGAAATCTTCGCGATTATGAAAGACGTTATGTAAATTCGATTTGAATGCTTGGAGGAATTCAGGAAAAGGCGTTGCGTTATTAGTTTGCTCAGGTCTGAGTGTGAGACCTTGATTTTGTTCTGGTTTCATTTTTTACCCCAAGGAGGATGGTGGACGTCGATGATGTCGTCCCATTGTATCGTTATTCCTCCCTTCTACAAGTTTGACAACAGCAAATTTCACCAGCAGTCTTAGTCGATTCAGGAAGCATTTTTCCAGGCTGCGAGAATCAACAACAACCAACCAATCAGAAAAGCGACACCGCCCAAGGGGGTGATAATACCCAGCGCCCTGACCCCTGAAAGGACCATGACATACAATGAGCCTGAGAAGAGGAGGATTCCGACCAGGATAGCCCATCCAGCGTTGCGAGCTAAAGCAGGCTCCGGCAGCAAATGACAGAGGATTCCGATTAGCAGAAGAGCGAGAGCATGAACCAGGTGATACTGAACACCTGTCTGCCAGACGACCAGCATCTCAGGTGTAACCTTGCTCTTCAAACCATGAGCGCCAAACGCGCCTAAAGCGACACCGAGGAAAGCATTGATACTGCCGAGAAGAACGAAAACTTTCATTGATAAACCCCCGTGAATAGTGATTCGTAAACAGTAACCAGTAAAAATCTAGAACGGTGACAAGTGACTTGTAACAAGTGAACCCCCAGTCTCCAGTCTCCAGTCTCCAGTCTCCAGTCCCTAGCCCCCGCTCTTTTTAACCGTCCAACCCCTGGCTTTAAGCATTTCAATTAATGCATCGCGATGAACGCCCTGAATCTCAATCACGCCATCCTTGAGAGTTCCGCCAGTTCCGCATTTCTGCTTCAACTCTTTCGCAAGTTTTTTGAGTTCGTTAGCTGGCAGCGGAACACCTGTGATCAGAGTCATTCCTTTGCCTTTACGGCCTTTGGTTTCACGTCCGACGCGGACGACTCCATCAGTTGATGGGGACTCTGATGTTTGTTTGCGACACACGCATTTTGCGATCGGCTTGCTGCATTTGGGGCAGAAGCGGCCTGATGCGCTGGAATAGACG
>JAAXQF010000359.1 GCA_012974435.1 Desulfuromonadales bacterium
CAACATTTTTTTTATGTTCACCTCGATCTCTATGTTCTCAGAATCCTGGCTCGAACCTTCAGGTTTGCGGATAACAACCACCTCACTTTGGTCCGCATATTCAGTAAAACCACCAGCCTCCAAGACCGCATCGAGAACTTTTAAGCCGTTACTGAAATATATGTACTTCGGTTCCATAACTGCGCCGACGACATAGACCTTGTTGTCTCTATAGTTTGGAATAAACACAATATCATTTGGCATCAATCCTATGTCGCCCGAGAAGTCACCCTCAACAAAAAGACCATAAAAATCCTCTTTTATCTTTTCTCCGTCACGCATAACATAGGATCTGTTCAGATCAGCTTCCTCGAAGCTACTGAAACGGCAAAGGAACTTAAAGAGCGTGATCCTGCCTGGCAATGCAACAACCTCGGCAGGCACTCCCCCGCCCGCAACGTAAACGTTATTGTTCGTGACCATTGCAACAGTCAAAGTCACGATCGGTTCCTTGACGACCAACCGAAGGGCCTTTTCTACCTCTCTGGCCAATTGTTGCGGAGTCAATCCGGTCGCAACAACATCACCGATAGCCGGCAAGGTAATTTTCCCATCCGGGCGCACCACGACTTCACCACTCAATTCCGGCTCTTTCCAGACGGAGACACTCAGTGAATCACCATCACCGATAATGTAATCACCAGCTGAGGCCAGGTTAGTAATGAGAAAAATCGCCGAGAGTATTAGTAAGAGTAGATTATTCACGGTTTAACGACCTCCTTTACCGAACAGTACAACCTTGACCGTTTTCAAAATTGTCAACACTACCAAATACAAGGAGAAGTTCTTGATATAATAAAGATCGTAGCGTAACTTCTCAAGAGCATCTTCGTCCGATGCACCGTAAGAGTACATTACCTGTGCCCAACCGGTCAGGCCGGGTCTGACAGCATGACGCCTGGAGTAAAAAGGAATCTTCTCATTCAGGTGTTCGACGAACTCAGGGCGTTCGGGACGTGGCCCGACAAAGCTCATATCACCCTGCAAAATATTGAAAAGCTGCGGCAGCTCATCGAGCCGTGTCTTGCGTAAGAACCCACCGACACGAGTTGTTCTGTCATCATCCACCTGTGCCCACATGGCACCGGTTGCTTGCTCCGCATCTTCACGCATCGTTCTGAATTTAATGATCTGAAAGAGCTCTTCTTTAAAGCCCACTCTGGCTTGTCGATATAATACCGGCCCTTTTGACTCCAGTTTGATCGCCAAGGCGATCAGGGGGAAGAGAGGCAGAGAGAGAATGATTCCTAGAATAGAAGCAAAGATATCGGCAATCCGCTGCTTGATAAACATTACGCGATTGACGATAAACCCTTTGTTAAAAACGAACCAGCCAGGATGAATGTATTCCAACAGGAGTTTACCGGTGACCTTCTCATGAAAAGTTACAGCATCAATAACATCCACACCCCTTAGTTTGCATGAGAAGAGATCTCTGACGGGAAGGTTTTCACGTCGTTCGTTAAGCACGACGACGATCCTTTTAATGTCATTTTCCTGTACTATTTCATGAAGCAGCTCAAAATCAGTAGTTTTACTACCATTATGGACTGACATCAGGCCTTCATTTTGATGAACAAAGCCACAAAAATTGTAGAGGTTGTCATCTCTTGCCATTATAGTAGCGACATTCTCCGCCATTGGCCCAGAGCCCAGTATCAGGGTATTTTGACAAAAACCGGAAAGGTTGTATAGCAAAGGAAAGCGATAAAACAGAGAAAGCTGGATCAGACAAAAGATACAGAGAGACAGACCAGTAATCAACGGGTAGGGGCTGAGCTCCAGTGCAACCGACTCGAGCACAAAGATAAGCAAAAAGGAAACCATGGCCGCAGAGACGAGACGTAAGAAAGCTTCTTTGATTCCAACGATTTCACCGTGACGATATCCATACAGGCGGGCAAAATACTTTGCGAAAACAAGGACTATACCAAAGAGGGCCAACTGACTAGGATCCAAAGTTGGCAAATCATCTATGTACACAGCAAA
>JAAXQF010000506.1 GCA_012974435.1 Desulfuromonadales bacterium
CCTTTGGGCTTGCCGGTTGAGCCTGATGTGTACAAAATATAAGCGAGATCATTTTCATGGTTACAACAGGTCGGGTCACTTCCGTCGAAAGCATTGATTGCCTCCAGACCCACTATCTCTTCTGCAAACTCCTCATGAATATCACCTTGATTACAGACAGCCATGAGCGGAATCCTCACCCCGATCTTGGCCATGGCCTCCTTCGCTACGGGAATCATGTTGCTATCGCAAATAAGCACTTTGGGCGCGGTATCTTCGAGAATGTACGCCCACCGTTCAACCGGAGTCTTGCTATCAAGAGGTACGTAAATGGCATCCGCCTTGAGGATTCCCAGGACCGCAGAAAGAAAACTAACCGAGCGCTGGAGACCGATCACCACCCGATCTTGCCTCCCCACCCCCATGGCCTTCAAACAATGGCTAATATTATTGGACAAGACGGACAAGTCACGATAACAGAGGGAGCTGCCCCCGCCTGTCACGGCGATTTTATCCGGGCTTCGAGAAATAGGCCCATTCAGATATTGCTGTAGCAGAAAGGTATCAGCCATTTTCACAACCCCATAAATCTTGCGACGATGTTATGCTGAAGCTCTGATGTTCCGGAATAGATGGTAGAAGCGATGCTGTCACGCAAATCTCTTTCGATCTCGTATTCGCACATGTAGCCATAGCCGCCATGAATCTGTACTGCATCGAGACACGCCTGCTTTAAACTTTCACTTATGAATAATTTGCATATTGATGCATCCAGAGGCGCCCTCCTGTTCTTGCCTTTTAAGGTCGCACATCGGTAGAGGATTCCTTTTCCAAGCTCTATATTCATCTTCATTCTGGTGATTTTATTGGCTACCGACTGATAATTCCCGATAGTTTTTCCAAAGGCGCTGCGCTCTTTTGCATACTTGACGGATACCTCTAGTATTCTCTCCATCGTTCCCAAATGTGCTGCAGGAAGAAGACTTCGTTCCCACTCCATCGATTCATTGAATATAATGGCCCCTTGTCCTTCTTTACCTAAAACCCTATCGAATGAAACTTCACAATTATCGAAAAAGAGTTCGCCATTCTGAAGAGTAGACAGGCCCATCTTCTCCAAGGGTTTCCCCTTACTAAATCCCTCCATACCGTCTTCGACAACTAAACAGGATATCCCCCCTAGGGTCTTTTTCTCAGGAGCAGTCACCGCAAAAACGATGACGACGTCGGCCATCGGCCCGTTGGTGATAAAGGTCTTGCTGCCATTGAGAACGAATGCTTCCTCGTGTTTTTCAGCCCGCGTGCGCATTGACAGGGCATCGGATCCGGAACCTGGCTCGGTTATCGCCTGAGCAAAAACCTTTTCCCCACGACACAGCATGGGCAGGTATTTTTTCTTCAATGCCTCGCTGCCGAAAAGGTAGATCTGCAAACCACAAAGAATTTGAGTCGCTAGGGCATGAACAAGGCCGGCGTCTTTACATGCGTAGCCAAGGGTGTTCAAAGAATGAACAGTGGTCAAAAAATCGACTCCACAGCCGCCATACTCCTCCGGAAAAGGCATTGCCATAATCTGCATCTCAGCACATTTTCGCCATGCATCCCAAGGGAACTCACCACTCTTCTCATGGGCAGCGATATCATAGGCAAGCTCCTGCCGGGAGAAGTTGATGATGGTCTCCCTCCAGACCTTCTGCTCGTCCGTCAATTCAAAGTCCACATTCACCCCCAGACTGTTAAGCGCTTTTCAGAGCAACAAAATCACTGATGGTCGAAATTGAGGCAAAATTATCCGGAACCAAATCTTCTCCGGAAATCTGGATAGAAAAATTTTCCTCCAGAAAACCCAGCAACGACATAATGCCGAGGGAATCAATGACCCCTGAATCGATAAGAGAGCCCGTATCGGTCAATTCGGCCCCACTACCGTCGGAAATAAGCTCCTTAACAATAAATTGCCTTATTTTCTCTTTTGCAGGCATTTCTTTGTCCTTTCCTCATATTCCATGATATTGATTTTTTACATTTAAATAACATCTTCAGATA
>JAAXQF010000507.1 GCA_012974435.1 Desulfuromonadales bacterium
GTCTAGAGATACTCGATTGCGGCCGCTGATTTTGCTATTGTACATGAACAGATCCGCCCTTGTTATCGCCGTCTCTATTGTATCCTCTGGCCGCACCACCGTGGCCCCAATAGATACAGTAACCTGAATCGTGCCGTAATCAGTATCGTGACTAGATTTTTCCACAAGCAAGCGCAGCCTGTCTGCAAACGTATGTAATTGAGCCATATCTACATGTGTGATGATTGCAACAAATTCCTCTCCGCCATAGCGCCCCAGAAGGTCGTGAGCCCTCAGGTTGCTCGAAAGTGTGCGGGCGACCATCATCAATACCCCATCTCCGACATTGTGCCCGAAGGTATCGTTGACGATTTTGAAGTTGTCTATATCGAGAAAAAGTACCCCACATGGCCAGCCGTAACGTTGCATTTCATTAATTCTCGAATGCAGCTTCATGTCGATGCAGCGCCTGTTCGCCAATCCAGTTAGCGGGTCCACCAGGGACTCCTTTTGGAGTTGGTCGATTGTCTGAAGAAGTGCTGCCTTTGACGAGTTGTCGCTGAAGGTTTCAACAGCGCCTACAATACGACCACTCGAATCTTGTAGCGGAGACACACGAATGATAACGGGCAACCGGTGGCCGTCTTTATGTTGAAGATAGGCTTCAGTCTCACGCTCAAGGCCATCCATGAGAGTCTGGGCCAGGGGACACCCTGCTTTACAGAGATTAACGCCTTTGTCGTCGATATGCACAAGCAGATTGTCCGAGCAGCTTCTGCCCATCGCTTCAGAACTCTCATAGCCGGTAATCCTCTCTGCACCTTTATTCCAGTATGTTATCCTCCTGTTCATGTCTACAAAATAGACGCCATCCTGGAGGCTATCGAGGATACCTCTGAAGAAACCTTCCTTTTTGCTCATGACATTACCCTAATCTAAAAAATTTTACGATTACCCGAACAGTTCGGAATAAAACCTAACAAGCAAGAAAAGTGCCGTTTTTTCCATTTCGCATTGGGGATCTGGGAAGGCATAGAGCATAGGGCAAAGCTAAGCTCTTGTCCCGTGCCAAAATCTGATCCGTGTTGTCAACTATCTCAGACAAGATCATCTGTTCCACCGTAGCCCACACCTCCGGATCAGCGTCCATTTTGGCGTGCGGAATCGAGAAAAGTCTTCTCTCCCATGACAAGCTTGACATATCAATATTCTTGTCCCGGTAGTCAAATTTGATATTGGCAATAACTTTTGTTTTGTTAGGATTTTCCGGTTCAATTTCATCTTCCCCCTGAAGTATCCACCCGTCATTTTGAAAGAGATTTGCGGCGCGTTTCACGTTTGAGGGAATTATGTGATCATCATAAACTAAACCTACGCTGTCAATCTGTACCGTCAGCAAAATCGGAACACCCATTTTCTTGAGTTCACGAGATATCTCAACTACAGCAGCCCCACCAAGACTGTGGCCGTACAAAATTAGACGAGCAGAATTTCGCTCCCAATCATCAAGAAAACCGTTCTGATCACGATCAAATGTATTTTGAATAAATTTGATTGCCAGGTCACGTTTTCTATTCTCAAGGGTTTCAATGTGAACGTTAGGAAACTTCAAGGCGTCAATTTTTATTGCCAACTTTCTCACGCCCCGCGATTCGTCGTCCCAACGTTCGAATCCGCCCAAAAAACCTAGTATTAGCGTTTGGTCGCCTCCTAAGGCTGTTGGGGTGTTAAGGTCATGGTACTGTTTGCCTTTGAAACCAGCGCATCCGATTTGTAGAGATAGCAAAACCGCTATGACAGCAGAATAGAATAATTTGCCTTTTAAAATCCCTCGCGAGGACATCTAACCAATCTCCTTTCAATCACTACCAAATTCTGTGATTTATCCTGTTTTAGTTATGTCGAATATGACGGCTAGACATTACATTAAGACAAATTTGAGATTGCAGATTTAAGATTGTAGATTGGGAGAGGCGCAGGGCGCAAGGCTCAGGGCGTCTGGTGGGATGTGGCTGCGCCGTCATTAGGTCACTACGCTTCGCTGTC
>JAAXQF010000488.1 GCA_012974435.1 Desulfuromonadales bacterium
GGGAATACGTCTTTACACCAAAACAGTAAGAGCTGAAATCAAAAGACCAACGCAAAGACGCTAAGAAAAGCCAAGAAAGACGCAAAGGGTGACTATTCTCGCTTTTTGAAGTGGTTTTCTTTGCCGGCTTTCTCTACCCCTTCACGCCTTTGCGTTAAATCCTTACAACCTTTGTTTGGGTTATCAGTCCGTTAATCTTAAGGCTCTGTCTCAGCGGTCCTTGCTTGCCGTCAGAACAATCTGAATACGGCGATTCGAGGCTCTCCCCTGCGCTGTTCCGTTGCTGGCGACCGGGCGGTACTCGCCATAGCCGACTGCTGAGAGTCTTTCGCCGGAGATGGCAGCCTTCTCCTGCAGGAAATGCAGAACCGTGGTCGCTCTTGCCGTGGAGAGCTCCCAGTTGCTCGGGAACTTTTGAGCGAGAGTGCCGCTGATCGGTACGTTATCGGTATGACCTTCGACCTGAATATCCTTGTCTACGGCAACTTTGAGGATGTCGCCGATCTGTTGCAGGACATTTATTCCTGCGGGCTTGAGGACGGCCTTACCTGAGTCGAAAAGGATCTTGTCGACCACGTTAACAGTCAATTTTCCCTTGAGCTCGGAGATTTTAACCTCACCGCGTTGGATCTCTTCTTCGAGTTTCCCCACCAACTCATCGTAGGTACCCTGCACCTCAGCAAGCCGGGCTTCGCGTTCCAGGCGCTCTACTTCCAGTTGCTGTTGTAGCTCACTGCTCCCTTCGGTCAGTCGATCGATATCCTGGCGCATCTCGGCCATGGCGGCCCCGGCTTCGGCGCTGCGGCTGGCCAGAACCTTCTCCACCCGGTCCAGGTCAGCGCGTGCCCGCATGAGGTCTTCCTGGAGGCGTTTGTTGCGCTCGATGGCTTCAAGCAAGCGCTGATTCAGGCTGTCATTGCGATCAACTAATTGGTTTTTGTCTTCTTTCAGATTCTCGTAATCGCCTTCAAGGCCCTTGATAACAGATTGGAGATATTGGTTTTCGTCCAGTTTCTGCTGGTGCTCGGTTTGACTGACACATGCTGAGAGTGTTGCGACCATCACCAGAAACAGACTGAATTTGAAGTAGAATTTCACGAGCAGCTCCTTAAGGTTGTATAGAAATCTGCAAATTTTCAACAGTTCCCATTGTTGGCGATTTCAAGATAAATGTAAAGCTTGGAAATAGGCATGGTTACAGGCTTTTCAGTTGCTTGTAAAAGTTTCAATATGTTATAAAAATACACCTTAATATGAAATCGTGCCATTCCGAGTTTCCGCGAGGAGACGAAGAAGATTCACCTTTGCAGACTCGCTGGAAACATAATTTATGAACTCATTTATACTCGATCCAATTCTACGTCGTGCTCTTGAAGAAGATATCGGTACCGGGGATGTCACCACGCTGGCAACGATAGAGCCTGGTACGCAGGCAAGCGCCGAACTGGTCGCCAAAGAAGATTTCGTTCTGTCCGGTATTGATGTTGCGCAACGTGTCTTCCAGCTGCTTTCTACAGCGACTGCATTCGAAAAACTTATGAACGACGGCCAGTCTGTAAAACGTGGTGATGTACTGGCCTGGATTAAGGGTGATGCCTCCGTTCTTCTGCAAGGCGAGCGTGTTGCGTTAAACCTTCTGCAGCGTATGTGCGGTGTTGCCACCCTCACAGCTGCGTTTGCGAAAGAGGTTGAAGGAACCCGCGCGGTGGTTGTAGATACACGGAAAACCACACCGGGGTTACGGGTTCTGGAAAAGTACTCGGTACGCATGGGTGGTGGGGGTAATCACCGCATGGCTCTTTATGATGCTGTTCTTATCAAAGAGAACCATGTCGCCGCTGCCGGCGGTATCACCAATGCAGTCAGTCGCGCTCAACAACGTGTGCCGCACACCCAGAAAATAGAGGTCGAGGTTCGCAATCAGGAGGAGGTGGCAGAAGCTCTGGCTGTTGGTGCAGACATCCTGCTCCTCGACAACATGTCTCTTGATGAATTGTCTGCTGCCGTTGAACTGGTTGGCGATCGCGCCATTACGGAAGCCTCCGGGGGAGTCAACCTGGAAAGTGTCCGGGCCATTGCCGAGACCGGCGTCCGTTTGATTTCTGTCGGCGCACTGACGCACTCTTATCGGTCCGTTGATATCTCCATGTTGTTTACTTAAACTTATAGGCCGTGAACCTAACTATTGATGAAAAAACCAGCCCCGCGTGAAACCATTCTCTCCCTTTTCCACCAGACGCCAGACGGTTTTGTCTCTGGCGAAAGGATCAGTGATGAGTTGGGTGTTTCGCGAACGGCGGTCTGGAAGCACATTCGCAATCTTCGCCAGGTAGGTTACCAGATTGAAGCGATTCCTTCACGAGGGTACCAATTGCAGCAGTCTCCCGATGTCCTAATGCCGGAAGCCATTCAGTCCGGTCTCGAATGTCAGCTGGTCGGGTCCCGTATCATCTCGCTTGATGAGGCGGATTCCACCAACCTGCAGGCCTGTCGCCTCGGTGATGAAGGGGCCGACGACGGGCTGGTGGTGATTGCTGACCGTCAAAGCTCCGGCAAGGGTCGGATGGGTCGCCAGTGGGAATCACCCGGCGGCGTCAACCTTTACGCCTCGATTTTGCTGCGCCCTCCTGTTCTACCTTTTGAAGCCCCAAAACTGACCTTCCTCTCAGCTGTGGCAGTCTGTCGTGCAATTAAAAACTGTACCGGCCTTCAGCCAACAGTTAAATGGCCCAACGATATTCTCCTGAATGGAGACAAGGTCGCTGGCCTCCTCAATGAAATGAGTTCTGAGACTGACCAGGTCCATTATGTGGTCCTTGGCATTGGCGTTAATCTGAACATGAACGCCGAACAGTTTCCCGACGATCTGCGTTACCCTGCCACGTCGCTTGCCATTGCCACCGGCAAAGCTGTCTCCCGTTTGGCCTTTACCCGTTCCTTGTTGCAGGAGCTGGACGCTCTTTACCAAATCTATTTAGAGCAGGGTAGTGTACCGATTTTCGCGGCATGGACAGAACTCTGCGACCTGACCGGTAAGGCGGTACAGGTTGATTGCAATAATCTGTTGATTGAAGGCACCATGGTCGGCCTTGGTGATGATGGCGCATTGCTGGTTCGAACTTCGGCTGGTAAGATAGAGAGCATTTATGCAGGGGACGTGCGACCGGTTTAGAAGCCGTGACGAGTGACGCGGGACGAGGAACGAGTGATGAAACAAGTTGTCTGGCTTTTTATGTTTGATTTTTCCGCGTACCGCGTACCGCGTACCGCGTTCCGAGGGTTTTAATGCTTCTCGTTATAGATGTCGGCAATACCAACACCGTGCTTGGCCTGTACAAGGATAAGGAGCTCGCACGCAGTTGGCGCTTAACCACTGATAAAGCGCGTACCGCAGATGAATGGGCGATGGTCGTACATGAACTCTTCAGCCTCAGTGGTTTGCATTTTCCCGATGTCTCAAATGTTATTATCTCCTGTGTCGTTCCACCATTGCTGAACACTCTGGAGACACTGTGTGATAATTATTTCAAGTTGAAGCCGCTGGTGGTTGGCCCGGGAATTAAGACCGGCATGCCGATTCAGTATGACAACCCCCGAGAGGTTGGTGCTGATCGTATCGTTAATGCGGTGGCCGCCTACGCAAAACAGCAAACCAGTCTGATTGTTGTGGATTTCGGCACGGCGACAACTTTTGATTACATCTCCAGTCGTGGTGAGTATCAGGGGGGGGCTATTGCTCCGGGTCTGAGTATCTCTGCCGAAGCCCTCTACGAGAGGGCCAGCAAGCTGCCCCGGGTTGAAATTATTTGCCCGCCACAGGTAATCGCCAAAAATACAGTCAACAGCATGCAGTCCGGTTTATTCTACGGTTATGTCGGTCTGGTGGATGGTATTGTCGGTCGCATGAAGCAGGAAACACGCGAAAAGCCCCATGTCATGGCGACCGGGGGCCTGGCGACGCTGATTGCACCATACAGCCAGACCATTGATGAAGTGGATAATAGTCTCACCCTGGAAGGTTTGCGGATCATTTATGAACGCAACCATGTCGCTTAGTGGTCATTTAATAATCTGAAAATCATTACGATTATCTGACTATTGGAAATCATGAAGAACATTGAAAGGAGAGATCATGGCAAAGTTCGAAACTGAAAAGTTGAGGAATCTGGGCATCGTCGGACAAGGGGATGCGGGCAAGACCTCCCTGGTCGAAGCTATGTTGTTCAACACCGGGATGACCGATCGCCTCGGTAAAGTTGACGATGGCTCCTCGAACATGGATTTTGAGCCCGAAGAGACCAAGCGCAAGATCACGATTTCATCGAAGCTGCATCATTGCGAATGGAACGGCCATGAACTGCATATCGTAGATACTCCCGGTTATACAAACTTCCTGCATGATACTCGCGGCTGTATGCGCGTCCTTGGTGGGGCCGTTCTGCTGGTTTCCGCCGTTGACGGCGTCAAGGCTCAAACCCAGACCCTCTGGAATTGGGCTGAAGAGTTTGAGATCCCCCGCATTGCCTTTATCAATAAACTTGATCGAGAGCGTTCTGATTACCTCAAGGCTGTTGACGACATGGAGACGACCCTGGGTTGCCGGCCTGTTGCTGTTAATATGCCGATCGGTGAAGAAGACAATTTTAAAGGGGTTATCGACCTGATCACCATGAAGGCGCGGCTTTTCAAGTTCGATGATAAGGGCACCTATGACGAAGGTGATATTCCTGAAGAGTATCAGGCTGAAGCCGAACGTCTGCATGTGATGTTGATCGAGGCTTGTGCCGAAGCCGATGATGAGTTGATGGAGAAATACCTCGAAACCGATGAACTCTCCGAAGAGGAAGTCCTGCGTGGTTTGCGTGAGGGGACTCTGACCGGTGTCTTTACTCCGGTTTTCTGCGGCAGCGCTACGGCCAATATCGGCATTCGTCAGTTGCTTGATTACATCGTCCTCTGCATGCCTTCTCCGATCGACAAAGGGGTTCAGTACGGAACGAACCCCAAGAATGATGAGCCGGAAGAGCGTCGCCCTGATCCTAACGAACCTTTCTCGGCGATGGTCTTCAAGACAGTCAGCGACCCCTTTACCGGCAAGTTGAACCTGTTCCGTGTTTATTCAGGAACAGTCAAGTCCGACAGCTCAGTGTTTAACCCCAACAAGGATTGTAACGAGCGCCTTGGCCAGATCCTGTTGCCTGAGGGCAAAAAGCAAAAAGCCGTTAGCGAAGCTGTGGCTGGTGATATTGTCGCGATCGCCAAATTGAAAGAGACCACGACTGGTGACACCCTCTGTGATGCAAATAAGCCGATCATCTACGAATGCCCGATGAGCATGAAGCCGGTCATCTCATTTGCTCTTGAGGCGAAGAGCAAGGGTGATGAAGAGAAAATTTTCAGCGGACTTTCAAAATTGTCAGAAGAAGACCCCGCTTTGCAGTTGCAGCGTGATGTTGAAACCAAGGAGATGATCATCTCTGGCATGGGGCAAGTCCATGTCGAGGTTGCGGTTGAAAAACTCAAGCGCAAGTTCGGCGTTGAAGTCCTCCTCAAAGAGCCTAAAGTACCCTATCGAGAGGCCATCAAAAAATCAGTCGAGCAGTCTTATCGACACAAGAAACAGTCGGGCGGCAAAGGTCAGTTTGCTGACGTGTCAATTAAGGTTAGGCCCCTTGAGAGGGGCTCTGGTTACGAATTCGTTGATAAGGTCGTCGGTGGTGTGATCCCACGGCAGTTTATTCCGGCTGTCGACAAGGGAATTCATGAGTCAATAGGCAAAGGGCCTCTGGCAGGATATCCTGTCCAGGATGTTCAGGTCACCCTGTTCGATGGTTCTCACCATTCGGTGGACTCCTCGGAGATGGCCTTCAAAATAGCGGGTGCGATGGCGTTCAAGAAAGCACTTGAAGCTGCGACTCCGGTTCTCCTCGAACCGGTTATGGCGATGGAGATTACCGTACCTGACGATTGTGTCGGTGAGGTTATCGGCGATATGAACTCCCGTCGTGGTAAAGTTCTTGGTATGGAGCCTCAGGGAAGTAGTCAGTTGGTTAAGGCTCAGGTGCCGATGTCGGAAGTTCTGAAGTACGCTCCGGTCCTCCGTTCCATGACCTCTGACCGCGGATTGTTCACTATGGAATTTACACATTACGAAGAGGTGCCATCTCACCTGATGGCTAAACTTCTGGCAGAACTGAACAAAGAAGATTGATGTCTGCTGAAGAATCATGTTTTTCATCAATGATTGAGTAGCAGAACGGGAGGTAATTTATGTCTGACAAGGATCAGTTCACGTTTGAAGATGAGGATGAGAGTCCCGAAAGCAGTGTAACGAAGAAGGCAGAACCCCAAGAGCCGGATGCTGGCGGTGGTGAAATCTTCTTTGATACAGAAGAAGCCCTTCCGGGAACCAGCCTCGGCGAGCAGGCGGACACTGAGGAGTCCGACAAAGGCAGCGAAGAATTTTTCTTCGATACTGAGGATGAGGATTCGGGGCCTGAACAGGAGGTACCGCCTGAACTTGATGCACCGAAAGACGATGAGGACAGCTTCTCAGGTGATGAAGATCTCTTCGGCGACAACTTAAATGCCGGGTTCCCTGAAAATGAGGAAGAAATTGATGATCCTGTCGATTTCGCCCCCGAGCTGCAGGAGAAAAGCGGTGGGTCAAGAAACCGCACTCTGCTGATGGTGTTGCTCCTGGTCATCGTTGTCGCTGGAGGGGCTTATTATTTCATGGGCCTGGGCAGCTCGACGCCTTCCGTACCGACAGTGAAGATGCCTGTAGAAACGCCGGCCAAAGCAGTCGCTGTGCCGCCACCGCCACTACCTGCCAAGGCGCCTGCAGAGAAAGCAGCCCCAGAAAAAGAGAAGCCGGTGACTGTTGCCGTGCCTCCGCCAGCTGCGCCAGCCGTTGCCAAGACAGGGGCTAAGCCTGCTGCGGCAGCAGCTAAAGCTGCTCCAGCTGTTACAGAAAAAGCTCCCAAGGCTCCCCCTGTCAAGGCTGCAGAGCCTCCGGCTGTTAAGACCATGGTCGCGACAAAGCCCGTCGAAGTGGCAAAACCAGTGGCAGCACCGAAACCTGTCGCAGCACCTAAGCAGGTAGCGGATGGTGCCTATGCGCTGGATGCCGGCTCTTATCTTATGAAGTCAAACAGGAAGTCACTGGTTGCAAAGATTGAAAAGCTCGGATATCAGCCGTTGCTGACTCCTGTAGAGGCCACGCTGGACATGACACGTCTGAATCTCGGGACCTACAGCAAGGAAGAGGTAAAGGCTTCCCTGGCCTTTGCCCGCGAGATCGAACCTGGTTCCTACAGCGCCCCTGCCGGCGATGGTTACGTGGTCTATGCCGGCACGTTCTTCAAGACGAATAAACTGGAGAAGATTAAAAAGCGGTTCCTCGCTGAAGGGGTCCAGGTCAAATCTGAACCTATACAAGTCGTCAGAACCTTGAGTCGCGTCCGCTTCGGTAGTTTTGCCAGCAAAGAGGATGCTGCAGATGCTGCCAGCGCCGTTGCAAAGGCTGGAGTAAAAGCGACTGTTGTAAAAGCCAAGTGATGGAGTTGTATTGATTTATGTCACAACCTGAATCCAGTACCGTGCGTTTAAAAGTCTCTCCTGAGGTTGCACGGATTGTCAAACCGGGGGCCCCCCGCGATGCCCAACTAGCGGCAGCGCGGGGGGCTCTCCCCCTTGCAGGGAAGGATCTCCTTACCGTTCTCTTCTTCCTTTGCCGTAGCGGTGACGCTGAGATCAAGAAATCGGCGGTAAAGACTTTGCGTGAGCTTCCGGCGACGATCCTGTCTCCGCTCTGTAAAGATGAGAGCCTGCACCCGCAGTTACTTGAACTGATGGTAAGAGCCCGGATGGCTGATGGCGATTTAATGGGAGCTGTTATCATGCACCCTGCTGTCACTGTGAAAACCCTGCTTTACCTAGCTCAAAAAGCTGGTGCCGAGGTGTTAGAGCGCTTGGCTGGTCATCAGAACATGCTTTATGAGAACCCAGAAATCGTTGAGGCGATCATTGCTAATCCTGCAGCAGAAAAGGCTTTGAAATTGAAGCTGGGTTGGCAGGATCCGGAAGAGATTACAAAACAGGAACCGCCTCAGGAGGATTCTGAGGGCGATGAAGAGACTGATGAGGATGGCCGTAGCCCGACTGAAATCGAGGCTCTGATGGAAGAGGCCGATCGCGAAGGTATGTCGAAATATCAGATTGCCATGGATCTCACGGTTTCTGAAAAAATCAAAATGGGGCTGACTGGTGACAAGGAATGGCGCTCCATCATGATGAAACAATCGAACAAACTGATTCAGGGAGCTGTTATGAACAATCCCAGGATCAGCGACGGTGAGGTCCTCATGGTGGCCAAGGCGAAGACTTCCAGCGATGATTTGATTCGCATAATTCTTCTCAATAAAGACTGGGTGAAGAATTACGAAATTAAAAAAGCCTTGTTGGTTCATCCCAAAACACCACCACCGAAAGCTCTACGATATGTCAGTTTTATGACCATGAAAGATATTAAGGGAATGGCGAAAAGCAAACAACTCTCAAACATAATAGCAAATGCAGTTCGTAAAGAATTGGCCTTTCGAATCAAGAAAACTGGTGGATAAATGAAAGAAATAAGTCAACAGATCGTTGCTGTTTGTACCAGCAAGGAAAAAGGTGAACGCAAAACCGATGTTGGACAGGCAGAGTTACAGGAAGGTTTTGGCCTGGTCGGTGATGCCCACGGTGGCGATTGGCATCGTCAGGTCAGTCTGCTGGCGATCGAGAGTATCGATAAAATGCGAGCGGCAGGGCTCGATGTGGGCCCCGGTGATTTTGCTGAGAACCTGACAACCCAGGGGGTGAACCTCTATACCCTGCCGATCGGAACTCGCTTGCGTGTCGGTGATTCCGTCTTGCTGGAAATGACTCAGATCGGCAAGGAATGCCACGATCGCTGTGCCATCTATCATCAGGCCGGTGATTGTGTCATGCCGAGAGAAGGTGTCTTTGCCACTGTCATTAACGGTGGTCCGGTGAAAACTGGCGATAGCCTGGAAATTTTGGGACCGGTTGGCAAGCAGGAGGGCTCATGAGTGAGTACAGACCGTTTCGCCTCGGGGTTTTGACCCTGTCTGACAAGGGCTCACAAGGTCAGCGAGTTGACGAGAGCGGGCCTGTGGTTGAAGAG
>JAAXQF010000261.1 GCA_012974435.1 Desulfuromonadales bacterium
TTTCTCCGGGAATGAAAGCCGGAAAACTCAATTTCATACTTAAAGATTCCGGGGCACGAGCAGTTATTACCCACAGTGTGAAAGGGTTGATCTTTAAAGAGGCGCTATCCGATGTCCCTGAATTAGAGCACATAATCTGGTGTGGCAATAAACCCTCTCTGGGTCCAATTGACAATGTCTTTATGTCGGAGTGCTGGGATGCCATTTTCAGCAAAAAGATCACGGGCCATCCACATTTAGGGTTCAAAATAATTGATATTGACTTGGCTACGATTATTTATACGTCCGGATCAACCGGAGAGCCCAAAGGGGTGGTATCTGCGCATTGCAACGTTGTCGCTGCCGCAACCAGCATTACAACCTATCTTAAGAATCAGGAAGATGACATTGTCCTGAACACCCTGCCGCTCTCTTTCGATTATGGACTCTACCAATCGCTTATGGTGCCCTTGTTTGGCGGGACCCTCGTATTGGAAAAATCATTTGTCTTCCCGATAAAAACCATTGAGTTGCTCGTAAGGGAAAAGGTTACCGGGTTCCCGATTGTCCCGACCATGGCTGCAATTCTTTCCCAAATGAACACCCTTTCCAGGTTCGATCTGAGCTCGCTACGTTACATAACAAACACGGCCGCCGCGCTGCATGTTTCCTATATCAAAAAGCTACAAAGCCAGTTTCCATGTGTCACAATATTCTCCATGTACGGTTTGACGGAATGTAAGCGAACATTATATCTCCCCCCTGAAGAACTCGACCGGCGGCCTTCATCCGTTGGAATTGCCATCCCCAACGAGGAAGTATTTATTTTTGATAAAGAGGGGCAAGAACTCGGTCCCGGTGAAATTGGTGAACTGGTTGTACGAGGTTCAAATGTCATGCAAGGTTACTGGAATCGGCCCGAAGAAACGGCCAAGACTTTCCGTCCCGGTCGATACCGGGGAGAGGTGTTTCTCCACACTGGAGACCTATTCAGAAAAGATGAAGAAGGCTTCCTCTATTTTGTAGGCAGAGTAGATGACATGATTAAGACAAAAGGGGAGCGGGTCAGCCCAAAAGAACTGGAAAATTCACTCTGTTCAATGCCTGGAGTTGTTGAAGCTGCGGCATTGGGGATTCCCGACGATATTCTTGGGCAGGCGATAAAAGTATATATCGTCACTGAGAAACAAATCACCCTGTCTTCCGATGAAATTAAGAAATACTGCTCAAGGAACCTCGAACCCTTTATGGTCCCGAAATACGTTGAGTTCAGAGATACGCTGCCCAAAAACCCTAGCGGCAAAATCGACAAGAAAGTACTCAAGGCTGAAGAAGCGAGTTGAAAGTAAAACATCTCAAAAGCACAAAATGATTTTAACTGTTTCAGACTTCAGGATGGGGAAATCATGTTCGACGAAAGTACAGAGTCACTGCTAAACCATATAGCCGCACTTATCGCTTCTGTTGCCGACTCTAAGGCCGCCGATGAGGCGTTGGATATCGTGGAGGCAGCTCGTATGTCCAACGCGGATAATCTTGCAACCGTAGCGCTGGAAATGGCCCGGAAGCGTGCGATTGGCACCCCTCTGGGTCTCGTGACGGGTCGGCAGCGTTTTCTGGGCGTTCAGCTTATGACAAGTCCGGATGTGCTCGCTGCGCGAAACGAAACTGAGTTGCTGGGCAGCGAGGTTATTGCCATTCTACGCGCACAGGAGTCCATAGTTCCTGAGAGAGAATTGCGCCTGATAGATATGGGCTGCGGATCCGGGAACATCAGTTGTGCGGTCGCATTTGCTGTGCCCAGTGTCAGAGTTTGGGCTTCAGACCTCACAGAATCATGTGAGGTCTTGACTCGAGCCAATGTCACATTGCAAACGCTTCAGGACCGGATCGAAGTCACGCAGGGAGATCTGTTTGAGCCACTCCGCGGTAAAAGGCTCGAAGCCACAATAGATGTTGTGGCAATGAATCATCCATATATCGCCTCGTCGAGTCTTGAGAAGCATCGAGCGGAACTGCTTCTGCATGAGCCTCGAG
>JAAXQF010000264.1 GCA_012974435.1 Desulfuromonadales bacterium
CATATATATAGGAGTGGCCCCGCCGGAGATCCTCACCGCCGACCCGGTGACCAACGATCTCTTGATCAGTCCTCCAGGACGGGTGATGGGGACGTAAGCCGAAGATTTGAATGGCTCCCCGGGACGGGCTCGATCGGACCGCCTGGTTGGCCTTAGTCATGCGACGCCTCAATGCATTTATTCGGATTCTCCGGCAAGGAATGATCTAATGCCATTCTGAAATTCAATAAATACGCATTTTTAGTTGCTACAGTTTTAAGTATTAATCCGTTAATGTGGATTATTAAGGGTAATTAGTCGGCCCTGAAATACACATAAGGCAATGATAATAAGGGAATATTCGTACATATCTGGTAGAATAAACGTCCAGAAAAGCCTTTAAAAGCAGCAAAAACTGGACGAATAAGAGGTGAAGACTTGAGCCAGCCGAAGAGTGCGAATCCTGATCAGCACAGTTTTTTAAATCCCAACTTACTGGATCAACTCAATCCGAAGCATCCTCTGCTGCAACTGGCCAGGCGGATCGACTGGTCGTTTTTTGAAGATGCGTTTGCAACCCTGTATTCCCATCGAGGCAAGCCATCAAAACCGATTCGCTTGATGGTCGGACTTTCTATCCTTAAGCATCTGGAAGACCTGAGTGATGAAGTTCTTATCCAGCACTGGGCACAGAATCCTTACTACCAGGCCTTTACCGGAGAGCTTGAATTTCAATGGCAACTGCCCTGTGATCCCTCCGACATGAGCTACTTTCGAAAACGCATTGGGCCGGAAGGGTTTGAAAAGATTCTGGCGGTCTCTATTGTCCTACACGAGGAGAAAGCCTGTGAAGATGAAATGTGCATGGATACCACCGTGCAGGAGAAAAATATCACCTTTCCGACGGATGCAAAACAGTATCGGAAGATACACGGTCAGTTGCTCAAGCTTGCCCGGGAAGAAGGCATTGCCCTGACCCGGACCCACGAGAAAGAAGTCAAAGAACTCAAGCTGCATACCCGCTTCGCGACACACCCAAAGAATCGTAGAAAGGCGCGCAAAGCCGTTAAGCGGTTAAAGACCATCAGCGGTCGTTTACTGCGAGAATTACAGCGCAAGATGGCACCAGAACAGCTGACTTACCATGCGGGCAGGTTTGCCTTGTATCAGCGCATGCTGTCTCAAAAGCGGGGCGATAAGAACAAACTCTACAGCCTGCATGAACCCCATATCTACTGCATGAGCAAAGGCAAGGCCCATCAACGCTATGAGTTTGGCACCAAGGCCTCCATTACTACGACCAGAGACTCAAGTGTCATCATTGGCGCCTTGGCCTTCGAGAAGAATGTCTTTGATGGGCACACGGTCCCTGCTGTCTTGGCGCAGGTGAAACGCCTGACAAATAGAGTGCCTGGAATCGGCATTGCCGATCGGGGCTATCGCGGCAAATCCAGGGTCAACAACACACAGATCGTAACGCCAAAGCCGGCCAGAAAGAACGCCTCAAAAGAAGCCATGGCCTTGGCCAGAAAACGTTTTAGGCGGCGCGCTGGTATTGAACCGATCATTGGTCACTTAAAGAGTGACCACCGATTGAAAAGGAACTTCCTGAAAGGTTTTGCCGGTGATCAGATTAACCTACTGATGGCCGCAGCCGCCTTCAACTTCAGGAAGTGGATGCGAGAGGTTATTTTTTGGCTCAGAAAACTTAATGCCTCAAAACCCGCACTGCAAATCCTGTTCACTGAACAGGGTCCGCAGTGCATTTAAGGGGTTGAAATGAATATTTCAGGATCGACTAATTACATCTGTTTGTTGATACCTAAAAACATCGTAGGTATATCTACATCATCGACAGAAACATCACATATACGTCTAGTGGTAAGGTTGCGACGATCGGACATGATGAATTCACCCTGGTGGTCGATCGCAGGAAAATACGTGTGAGCTTTAAAACGCCGGCTTTTAACATTTCTTCTTTCTGGCATTCTTATCCCCTATTTTTCTATTCCACCAACAAGTTACCCAACCTGATT
>JAAXQF010000086.1 GCA_012974435.1 Desulfuromonadales bacterium
AAACTGTAAGATTTGATCAAGTACAGCTCCAACCTTACTGATGAATTTTTTATTTATCACGACTTGTGAGACTAAAACTGGCTTCTTATTGATAGAGGTATTCGGGAAGCTCTTTAATCCACAAAACTAAGGCCACCTGGATCAACTCCGAGTGGCAATTTATTATTTGTCAGGGTCAGTGAGAATTTCGCATTTCGGCCAACTTCACACTACCAAAACAATGTGAGAGGATTTATAAGAATTTGACGTCTTTGACCTCAACTCTCAACCGTAGTAAATTGTCAGTCTATTATTTGCGTCGCAATTTGAGAAACTGTTGTCGGGAGGGGGCAAGCAGTACGATCAAAACCACTCTGACAACAGGGCGGTTTTTTGTTTGTGGAGCTAACGCAGTTAGGGGAATGTATTAAAAAAGGGGTTATATGAGAAGAAAACACTTAATCGTTCTAGCCTGCTTTATTGTGACATTATGTGCCGGAGTTCTACTTATCTCTCAACCCGCTCAGGCTATGAAATTCTTCCGCCCCCCGTCTATGTTGCCTCCAGAACAATACGGTAATCTTTTGATTGACCTGACCTCAACCAAGAACAAGGTCTTGCCAGTGATTTTTTCCCACTGGACGCATCGACGGCAGTACACGTGCGAAGTGTGCCACACAGAGCTTGAGATTAATATGATGCTAAATAGTACAGAAATGACTCATGTGAATCAAAAAAAAGGTCTCTACTGCGGCGCTTGTCACGATGGGATGACAGCCTTCAGTCACCAGGCCGACTGTGAAAAGTGCCATAATCAAGATCCCTCCTCATTTCAAGAGAAATATATCACCTACGTTAACAGAAATCCTTTTCCGCCAACCGAGTACGGAAATCAAATTGACTGGGTGGAGTCGCTTCAAAGAAGATTGATCGCTCCTCTTCGTTTCTTGAAGGAACCTTTATCTGCTATGACTTTAGACAGGACGATTGAACGTGAAGTTGGTACATCAGTAATCACCTCGGCAGTATTTCCCCATCAGGCTCACCTTGAATGGATGGGCTGCGAGATGTGTCACCCGGATGTATTCATGGTTAAAAAGAATGGGACAGAAAATTTAAATATGGCTGAGATCTTAAAAGGAGGGTTCTGCGGCAAATGTCATCTCAGTGTGGCTTTCCATCTTAACAACTGTAACCGATGTCATCCGGGAATAGGGTCTCATTAACCCCCTGCACTACATTCTTAAATGTCACGACTTGTAAGACGAAATCAGGCTTATTATTGATAGAGGTATTCAGGAAGCTCGTTAATCCACAAAACTATGGCCATCAGGGTTTGATCCTTGGTGGCCTTTTCTTGTAATGCAGGAGGAGCAAGAAAGTTAGTTGCCTCTGAGTATGGAGACCACCTCGACCGTTAAATAAGCTTCGATCAAGCCCGCGATCAGTAGCAGGTTAATGATCATCTTCAAGTTCTGCTGGAACTGCTGGGATGCGAGCACACGATCAATTCTCCGGAAGGACTCAGACGTGGAGTCATTGCTGATCACTGGGCGAATGGTCATCCAAGTCCCGACAGGGATACTACACGCGAGCAGTATGGCGGCAATCTCGGGAATGCCGTGCGGCAAAATGTAGGCTAAGGCGACAGGCAGCGAAGAACTAAACACATGACCAATACCCACCCACGCCCCAGCCAATAAACCAAGGGCTATGGTGGCGATATACGGCACGCCCAGTAAAAGGAAAGAGGTCAGGCGCAATTGCGGTGATTGAATGCGTGCAAAGATGGGGATTTTGACCAAGTGCCTGGCAGAACGGTCTTTTTGCAGGAACCTACGCAGCCGAAAGAAGGACCGGCTATGGTTGTGGGGGTTGAGCAGTTGGGCCCAGTAGACGAGCACAACGATCAGCAGGGCAACTGTGAGATTGCAGAAAAAAAGCATGAGCCATTCGTCAATACCAAAGGCCATTCCATGGCTCGTAATCATCATTCCGACGTGGGGCAGACCAAACGTCGGCGCCTTCAGGACCATGCGCGAAACACGTAAGCGTTTTGCATAGTAATATTCCACGATGAGATGCTGAAGCTTAGAAATGTGCATACCTGATAAATACACTCGTTTATTAACAATAAGCTTTAAACGACGCATGTCAAACCGCAACGGCTGAACTAAGACAAAAAATTCGAAACGCACCAGACTACAAGGAATAGGGCAGAATAAAAGAGTTCAAATAAGGGCAGCGTTTATCCCTTGTTGTGGTAATTTCAAGAAGTGAAAAGACACTAGATGTACAGACACACCCGATCTCGACATAGATTAGATCACTATAAATCACGACTGGTGAGACGAAAAACGGCTTCTTATTGATAGAGCTATTTAGGAAGCTCTTTAATCCACAAAACTATGGCCACCTGGATCAATTCCGAGTGGCCATTTATTATTTATCAGGGGCAGTAGGAATTT